>JAISCL010000215.1 GCA_031265585.1 Tannerella sp.
CCGGTTCGCTATGCGGTTGGCTATACGGTGACGGAGCAGGAAGGGTATACAAACGTAGAGGTGCGTGACCCCTGGAACGAAGGGAAACTGTTGCAGCGTTACCTGCTGGCGCCGCGTGACAAACCGTTACCGGAAGGGATGCCCAAAGGGACGGTGGTCCGCGTTCCCCTGCGTAATATAGTGGTTTATACGTCTGTTCACTGTGCGGTGCTGGACGAACTTGGCGCCGCCGGCCATATTGTCGGGGTTTGCGAATCGCGCTATATTAAGGTACCTGCGGTGAATAAGCGTATCCGTAAGGGCCTGGTTACGGATTTAGGTGAAGCAACGGCGCCGAATGTGGAGCGGATGATCGAAATAGGAGCGGAAGCCGTACTGGCTTCTCCTTTTGATCACGGGAGTTATGGCCCGGTCGAAAAAACCGGCATCCCGATTATCGAATGTGCCGATTATATGGAGACGGATCCGCTCGGACGTGCCGAATGGATCAAGTTCATAGGACTGCTGACCGGGCGGAGGGAACGTGCGGATTCGTTATTCCGTCAAACGGAATCCGGTTATCTCCGGATAAAAGCGCTGGTGGAAGGCGTGGAATACCGTCCGGCGCTGGTGACGGGAAAGAAATACGGCACTCCGTGGTATGTCCCGTCCGGTGAAAGTTTCATGGCGCGCATGTACAAAGATGCGGGAGCCGATTACCTTTTCAGCTACCTGCCGGGTACGGGCAGTACGCCGATGAGCTTTGAAACCGTCCTGGACAGGGCCATTCATGCGGACATCTGGCTGTTACAGTACAATCTGGAGGAAGAAATGACGTATGACATGCTGAAGTCGGACGATGCGTCCTATAGCCGGTTTGATGCGTTCCGTGACCGCCATATTTACGGTTGCAACACAAACTATTCGCTTTATTACGAAGAAGTGCCGCTGCATCCCGATTACCTGCTGGCGGAACTCATCGCTATGTTTCATCCCCGGTTGCTGCCGGCGCATGAGTTCCGTTACTTTTCCCCCTTAAAAGAGTAAACCCCGCCCCCGTTGATTTGTGCAGGGACGCGAGGGAGCGCAGCAGACGGCAAATGCACCTTACTCGACTACGCTTAACAAAGGCCAAACCGTCGTTATTCGCGCCTTCGATCATAATCCTGCGTTACCTCGCCTTATAGGCTCGACGGTGACTCTGGATTTGATTGTTTAGGGGAGGTGTTTCCGGACGGCTTCCAGTATGGGGTCTACGGATAAGGGGGCGCCGGTTGCTTTTTTGATCCATGTATTGGGCGTTAGCCGGCCCAGTTTGAAAATACGGTCTACTTCCGGTGCGAAATCTTTTCCTTTGAGATGGTTTTCCAGCTGGAACTCGATGATCTGTCCGAATGCATAGGCGGAAAGGTAGAGCGGATAACCGATCATGTGCGAATAGATGGCAAGAACCGTTTCGTCCCCGATGCCAAAGACCGGCGCATAGTATCTGTTCCATATTTCTTTCGATAAGCGGATCGTGGCTTCCTGCAATTCGCCGGCCGTTGCGTCGGGATGGGCGTACATCCATTTCCACACGGCGATATCGAGCATGGAGACACCGGCAATTTCATAAAGACTCCATGCCCGGTCAAGTACGTCCGACATCTCCTTGCCGGAATCCCGGTTTTCTATTCCCAGGATCTCAAGGTCGCGCTTCTGGAAGACAAAAGCCAGCGCTTCCGTGAAAGCGGTGTTCGGGACGCCTTCCAGCATGTAGTAATCCACATCGTACAGCGATATTGTCTGTTCCACGTTATGGCCAAACTCGTGGATGGCGATGTTGTATCCCTTATAATTCATTCCGCCGGCAGGTATGCGTGTACGCAGGCGGGCTTTCTGTCCTTTCATCGCTGCACCGGCGGCATGTCCGGAACCGCGTGCCGGGTCGACGGCGATCTTTCCGGCCAGGCAGGCGGCGCGTCCGGGCGTGTATCCCAGTTTGACCAGGATATTGGGCAGGTCTTTTTCCAGGGTGGCGGCGTTTGGGTAAAGGCGGCGTATCTGTTCGTCAAGTCCGGTTTCGTCCAGGCCGGCGCGCGCCTTGAATCCGTCGTACCAGATGTCGTGCGCTTCCAGCTTGCGTCCCAGGTTTCTCTGTATCGCCGCGCCGACCCGTTTCAGTTCAGGCGCCGAGAGGAAGCGGTCGAAAAGCGCCTCCACCTCTCCAGGCGACACTTCCATCTCCTGATTAAACTTGCGGTCGATAAACGTGTTTCCCAGGTATTTGTCCACCCGCCTCTCCGCATGGAAATTATTCAGCATTTTTTCATAGCGGAGGGGTGATTCCGGCGTTCCCGCCGTCAGGGTCCGGCCATCTTCCTGCAACGTGTTTGTAAAAGGATTCCAGTCATACCGGTTCGAATTGATGACCTCCACCGGGATATCCTGTGCGATGATATGCTTCATTACTTCGCAGATCATACGCTGTTTTGCAAGCCCTTCGCCGCCTTTGTTGCAGTTCGCCCTGATCTCGTCGCGCAGGTTCCAGTGAGAAAGCAGTATCATATCTTCAGGAAAGGGATGCCGCCCCTCCGGATCGGAAAGCTTTCCCATGTAGATATTGCAGGTATCAATGTAACGGCTTGCATCGTTAGCGACCCGTGCGTTTTGCTGCCGGACTTCTGCGGGGATGCGCCCTGTAAACCGGTCCCCCAGGCGTGCATAAGCCCATGTCAGCCGGTCGTCGCCCAGCGCTTCCTTTTCCGCGAGCGTATGTTCGGGGAAATTCAATGCGATCATAAAGGCGATTTTACTTTCGTACAGGTCTTCCGTAAAGTGTGCATCCGGGCTTAGCTTCGAGAACTGCAGATCAACGGGGTGGACAGGCCCCGTATCAACCGTAACATGCCATTCGAGTTGCTGTGACATCCGGCTGAAATGTCCGTCGACAGCTTCCATATAGCCGCTGATCTTCAGGAATACCGCTTCCTTTTCCGCCGGGTACGGGATATAATTTTCCAGGCAGAACGATTCGAACGTTTCCACGTTCCCGTCCGTTTCCTGCCATAAGCGGGCGACCTGCCGGACGCCCTTTTCCATAGCGCTTTTATCCGGAAGATTTTTCGCAGAAAGCTTCTCAATTACGGCCCGGACGGTTGCTTCTGAAGGTGTCCCGGCTACCGCCGGCAACGTAAGGGTCAGTAAAAATAACAGGCGTATAAATGTTTTCATGTCACCGCTTCTTTCATAATATCAATCATTTCACCCAGTCCGGCCAGAATGAATATCAGGGCAACCATACTCGCAATGACTGTAATCCCGTAAAAGATGAAAATAGCCCCGATTTTAAACAGTAATGTCTTTATTTTAGGACGGTAAACCACCCAAATCGCCCAGACGAAATAGATCAGGGGAATGTATAAAAAGAAATATATTCCAATCTTATACGCGGGAAAAATCTCCGTTATAATCAGATACAGGGTGAACAGGAAAAAGACAAAGGCGTGAAAATGCAGCGCAAAAACCAGATGGTCGGCATAGAACAATTCCCTTCTGCGGAAAAAAAGAACCGGAAGTTCTTTTTTCCTCTTTTTTTCGGAAAAATAATTCGGCATCGACACAGGTTTATGATCTTATTTCAGCGCCGGCAACAGATGTTTCCAGACCAGGTTCAGTTCGGCCTGCATATCCTTTATATCGGCCGTGATGGCTATGACTGCATTTTTCTCCGGCAACACAAGGATATACTGCCCGTTGGCGCCATCCGCGCGAAAAGAGTTATGGCGACTGCGCCACATCTGGTATCCGTATCCCTGCAGCCAGTCGCTGTCTTCGGGCTTCATTTTCAGGTCTTCCTTTTTGGTGCCTGCCGGCAATGATTCGATATGGGAAGCGGTGGCTTCGTCAAACCAGCGTTCGGGCAGTAACCGGTCTCCGTTCCAGCGGCCTTTTTGCAGGATGAACAGTCCGAGTTTGGCCATGTCTTCCGTTTTCACAGACAGTCCCCAGCCGCCGGTATTGATGCCCTGCGGGGACTCCTGCCAGGTAACCCCCACGATTCCCAGCGGACGGAAGAGGCGGGGAGAGAGGTAATTGATCAGTTTTTCCCCGGTTACTTTCTGTATGATCGCGGACAGGACATACGTTGCCATGCTGTTGTATACGAACTGTGTGCCGGGCCTGTGTTCAAACGGAGCGGCAAAGAACGCTTCCAGCCAGTCTCCGTGCACGTCCCTTCCGGGTTCCGTATCGTGTCCTGACGACATCGTCAGCAGATGGCGTATTTCAAGCTCTTTCAGATGGTCGCTGACAGACGCCGGCATTTTGTCGGGAAAGAAAGAGGCGACTTTATCCGTCACCTTCAACCGTCCTTCGGCTACCGCAAAACCAATGGCCGTGGCGGTATAGGTCTTGCTGACGGAGAACATCACATGCGGCTTATCCGCTGCATTGTCTCCGAACCACTGTTCCGATACGACGTTGCCGTTCCGGACAATCATCAGGCTATGCAGATCCTGTCCGCTCGCCTTCACTGCCTCCAGGTAGTCCGTAATACTTTTGGCTTCTACTTTCTCTGCCGCAGGGGTTGAACGCGGCAAGGATTCACCGCCGGACACCCCCGCGCCGTCCGCACGGACGGCCGCAAGCCAGCTTACCGCACATAAGAATGTCGTAAAAAAGATTTTCCAGGGATCATTTGCTTTCATAGTTTTATTTTTTTAAGTGATCTTATTTGGCGGGTAAAGATATAACATTTTCAAACAATCTACTCCATCATGCACCGAAATGTTGTAAAACAATTTTAATATTTGCCGGAAACAACGTATCTTTGGAAGCAATTTATTCTAAAATATTATTATTATGCTGGATCAGGTATACGGTGGAAATTCCGTTCAGGATTGGGGAATCTCCATTCTCATCATCATTTGCGCCCTTTTAATTAATAAGCTGATTTCTATTTTAAACCGTAAAATAATCAGGAAAATTACGGCTAAAAGCTCGCTGCGGCTGGATGACATTTTCTTTCGGACGCTGGAAAAACCGGTATTGTCAGGTATTATGCTACTGGCCATCTGGATTGCACTGGGACGTCTGGATTTAGGAACGAAAGGAGATGATATCATCCGGAAATCTTATGATATACTCGTGGTGCTGAATATTACCTGGTTTTTTGCCCGCCTGGCGACCGCCCTGATAGAGGAGGCTTTTGCAAACAGGAATTCCCGGGAAGGCCGTTTTAAGGTTGATACCCGCTTGCTGCCCCTGGTAAAGCGGGGCGTCCTGATTTTTGTCTGGTTTACCGGTATTATTGCAGCGCTTCACAATATCGGAATAACCCTCACGGCCTTGCTGGGAACATTAGGTATCGGAGGCATTGCGTTCGCCCTGGCAGCCCAGGACACGATCAAAAACATGTTCGGAGGAGTCACTATTTTTACGGATAATACCTTTCATATCGGCGACACCATAAAATTTGATTCGACGGAAGGTACGGTGGTGGATATCGGTCTGAGGAGTACGCGCGTCTGCACGTATGATCAACGGCTGGTTACGATCCCCAATTATAAGCTGACGGATGCCGTGATTACCAATATATCTTCCGAGCCGGCCCGCCGTATCGTTATGGAACTGGGACTTACGTACGATACAACACCGGAAAAAATGCGGGAGGCGATGACGATTTTAAAGGATATGCCGAACCGGATCCCGGGGGTAAGGGATAAAGATGTTGCCGTTGTGTTTACCGACTTTGCCGATTCCGCTTTAGTCATAACCTATACCTATTTTATCCGTAAATCGGCGAATATCAATGACACAAGGTCTGATGTTAATTTTAAAATCCTTCACTCATTTACACAGGCAGGATTGAATTTTGCATTCCCTTCCAGGACCGTTTACTTTGACAGTGGAAAGTTGACAGTGGAAAGTTGAAAGTTATTTTGCTCCTTCAATCCAGTCTGTGATTTCCGGAGACGTCGGCAAGGTTTTCGGATCGGCATATCCGACCCAGTTCCCGTTTTCGTCGATCATGAATTTCTGAAAATTCCATTTGACCTCCGCATCTTCCTTTCCATTTTCACTTTTTTGCGTCAGCCATTTGTACAGCGGATGAATATCTTCTCCCTTAACGGAGATCTTCTCCATCATCGGAAAGGTCACTCCGTAATTGACCTGACAAAATTCCTGTATCTCCTCATTCGTTCCCGGTTCCTGTTTTCCAAAATTGTTCGCGGGAAAGCCTATAATCACAAATTTATCCGGCCCGTATTTGTCATAGAGTTCCTGCAGCTGTGCATACTGGGGGGTAAGGCCGCATTTGGAGGCCACATTGACGAACAGGACTTTTTTTCCTTTGAGGGATGACAGCGGGAAGTCTTCTCCCGAAATAGCCTTGACCGTAAAGTCATAACAGCTTTTCTGCTGTGCGGAAAGAATGGATATCGACATGAGTAATGTTACTATAAAAACTGTTCTCTTCATAATTATATGGTTTAATTTGTTTTATTATCCGGCAGAATGCAAAGAAAGGGGGAATGTCCCTTTCTGGACAAGCCCCCTCCGATATTTTCCGGGTCTGTTACCCCATGTACGCCGTCAGCTTCCATAGATTGGTTTCAAGATCCGCAATATGTTTTCCCGCCAGTAAAACCGTTCCGGTATCGGTGGCTTCATTGGCCAGCGCAAGCAGTATACGATATTTTCCCAGCAATGTTTTCATTGTAGCGATCACCTGATTCAATCCTGTTTCCCAGTTCGAAATACAGTGTGTTTCTTTGATGTCCGATTTTTTGAGATATTCGGAAAAACGGTTTTCCGGATGTTCTCCCAGCATGGCGATACGTTCGGCCACTTCATCAATAGCCGAGGCTTCGTTATTGTAGTATCCTTCATACAGTTCATGCAATTCAAAGAACTTGTCACCTTTAATATCCCAGTGCAGACCTCTCAGGTTGGTATAATAGACCTGACGGTTTGCCAATACATCACTTAAGCTGTCCGTAACTTTTTTTACTGCTGCGGAATCCAATCCGATAAAATTTTCAGTTTCCATAATTTTTTAGTTTAATTTGGTGCAAATATAATCTGTTATCTTTTCCGGTGCAAATATAATGTCATAAATAGTGCGTGTCAAGTTGATTATTTTTATATTTGTATCAATTTTATCAATAAAACAGTACAGATATGACAATTCAACAGTTAGAATATATCATTGCAGTCGACAATTACCGGCATTTTGCAAAAGCGGCGGAGGCCTGCCATGTTACTCAGCCTACGTTGAGCATGATGATTCAGAAGCTTGAAGATGAGTTGAATGTGAAGGTTTTTGACCGGATGGTCCAGCCGGTCGAGCCGACCGAAATCGGGAAGAAAATTATTAAACAGGCACATACGTCCATTTATCACTTTAACCTAATCAAAGAGCTTGTGAACAGTGAAAGGGAGATCCTGACGGGAGACTTTAAACTGGGCATCATTCCTACTATCGCGTCCTATCTTGTGCCGGAACTGTTACGGTTTATCCATCAGTCGGAAGCCGAAATAAACCTGTTAATGCAGGAAATTCCTACTTATGCAATCGTAGAAAGCATCCTGAACGGTAAAATAGACGGCGGCCTGGCGGCTACTCCGTTAAAAAATCCGCACCTGGTAGAGATCCCCATCTATTACGAGAAGTTTTATGTTTATCTCTCTCCCGAAGACAATTTTTTCGGCGAGGAGGAGATTGATCTTAAAGAGATTGACATCCAGCAGGTATGGCTTCTAAATAATATCCATTGCCTGCGCGGACAGGTAGAATCGCTCTGTAAAAGGAAAAAGGAAGACGAGCGGCACCGGACCGCAAACTATGAGTCGGGAAGCCTGGATACGCTGATTAATATTGTTGACTATAACGGGGGACTCACGATTATTCCCGAAATGACGGCGATGGGACTGCCGGAAGAAAAACAAAATAACCTTCGCAGGATAAAGGGAGATGTTTCCGTCCGGGAGATCAGCCTGGTCGTCAGCCGTGATTTCGTGAGGCAAAAAATGGCGGATGCGATTGGGGATATAATCCGGGAATCAGTGCCCAAATCAATGCTTGACCCCGAACTTAAGAAGTTTGTTGTGGATGTTCAGTACTAAGTGAATTAATCCTTGATCTCCTCGTAATCCACATATTCCCCTTCATTTTCGGAGATAACTTTCTTCTTTGCGGAAGATTGCTGCTGCTGTTGTGTACGGGAAGAAGAATTTCTTTGCTGCGACGAACGGTTCTGCTGCACCGGGCGACCGCCGAAGATAAATTTCAGGATCGTACGCAACAAAAACGGAACCACAAACAGGATCACAAACAATATGGATAAGAATTTCAGCATACTATATAATCACTATAGCCGGCAAAGATAATATAAGCGGAAAGGAATACAAAATAAATCCCGGTTTTTGTTTCCCTCCCTGACTTTACGGTTTGTCTTTCACCGTGCCCCTCTCAAAAAAAATATCCGGTTTTTTTTGTTCTTTCAATTGCTTTCCATTACCTTTAGCGCCGAATTTATAACAGTGTATAAATATCAGTAATGACCCGTTCACAATGTAAAAAAATGGAAAAGCTCAAATTAAAAACAGTTTTATATTCCCTCCTGTTTGCGGGAATAAGTATGGTGGGATTCAATTCCTGCGCATCATCGGAAGAAACACCCGACGAACAGCCGGAGCCTGAGGAAAGCATCCTCTTAGGCAAATGGGAAGTTTCCGATGAAAGAGCGCCCTTCAGCTCTTTTGAGTTCACAGGCGATAAAAAGTACATCATCACGCAGCATTTAATTGCACTTCCCGTACCCGAATCAGGTTTACGGGCCGCAAAAGCCGATGGACAGCAGGATTATATTATTGTCTCCTTTGGAGATTATTCCGCTGTTCATGAGGGAAACACCTATACGCTGGAGTTAAGTGAGTTCGGAACAATCACGATCGAAATCTCCGGTTCCTCAGATGCAACGGTTACGGTTAACAGTGAGACTTTTACCGTAAATAAAGCGGAACCAATTGATACCTCCGAAAAAACGGAACTGTTATGCCATACCTGGAATTACACGCTATCAGGTGAAGGTGCAGACCTGCTGGGTTCGGGTTCTATGACATTCACACCTGCCGGGACGGCCCTGGATAAATCAAACGAAAGCGGGGCTATTGGGGAAGCTGCCTGGGAATGGACAAAAGACGGTAAAATAAAAACCACATCTATTGAGTATACCGTTACAATGTCTCCTGACGGAAATTGGGAAGATGACATCAGCATCCTGTACTGGAATGTTTTAAAACTTACAACGTCCGAATTAATCTTGCAGGAAGATGATGACAATGAAATTGAGAGATTTGAAATACGGGCCTTCCGGTAAGATTTCACGCATAGTTTACTGCTTTTATTTGAAACACGAACAAAAAAGCATTCACAAACCACACAACCGGCACCCGGCGCCTGTACTGTGCGCGGACTGAAAACTGTGATATTTGCATAAAAACATTTCCGTTCTATTTTTATGCCGTCAGGCATAAGATGTTGATAGCATATCTTTCGATTTCCTTCGACAGCCGTTCTGCAAGGTAACTGTTTGCGTCTTTCAGGGTTTCGTGGATCCGGATGGCATCAAGACGGTAGTGTTTGGTTTTTTCGGGCGACCAGTTGACGGGCGGAGGTTGCAGGTTGGTTATGCGGTCTGCTAATTTGACAGCCCAGATCTCCGGGGGTTGCTGTCGGATGCGTTGCAGGGAATCATCCAACTGTCCGGACTTGGGCAGGGTGCTGTTTTTGGAGAGGGCTTTGACGCCGGCCGTTACCCGTACGCCAAATTCGGCTTCGAGTTCGGCTTCAGTGACGGGCGTGTCTTCGAGCACGTCGTGCAGCAAGGCAGCCTGCAGGGCCAATTCCAGATCGAAGCCGGGCGTGCGGGCGGCGGCAAAGATGATTTCCATACAGACGTTGCTCACATGAACGATATACGGGATGTCGCTGCCGGGTATTTTCTGTTCGCCGTGCTTTTCAGCGGCATACAGAATGGTTTTCTGATAAACGGTTTGAATGTCCATAATCCTTATCTTGTGTCTCTTCCTTTTTCATCATATTTACTGAAATTTCTTCTCCGGTTTCACCCGGCTTTACGACTGCTTTATATCATGATTCTTCCATACTTTCCCCCCTGCCTTTTAAGCCTGCTTTATCCAATTCCGTTTTCTGCGGGTTGCGGCCCTGCGCTGCAAGCTGTCATTATGGCCGTGAACAGCAGTAATGATACATTTTTGATATTAATCTGTAAAACTGCGATTATACTCATATTTCAAAGAAAGTTTTGGGATTCATACGGAAGAAATCCTCCATACTGATTCCGTCGGTTCCGATTGTGAAAATGTGCTTGGGATGAAACTGCGAATTGAAAACGGCAAGCCCTGCATTGCGGCTGTCTTTTCCGGTTTTTACTTCCAAACCTACTATTTCATTATTTTTCTCTATTACAAAATCAACTTCATTGCCATTTTCGTTCCAGTAATAAAGACTGTATTTTTCAGTAATCGAATGATTTAACAAATGTGCTCCTACAGCGGATTCTACTATTTGTCCCCACAGTTTATGGTCGGCTTTTGCCTGTTCAAGACCAATATTCAGTAATTGCGACATCAAGGCATTATTGAACACTTGAAACTTGGGAACAGAAGAGCGTTTGCGGATTATATGCCCGGCATATTTTTCCAGGCCGGTCAGCAAACCTGCGCCTGTAAGCATTTGCATATAGTTTGATAAGGTTGTGATATTTCCTTTTTCCTGCAAATTACCCTGAATTTTTGTCAGTGAAACAATTTTTGCAGACGACACGCAGGCAATTTCAAACAATCGCCGCATGAGTGCAGGTTTTTTTACCTTTGTAAGCATAATAATATCGCGGGAAATACTTGTTTCTATCAACGAATTACGGATATAATCAATCCAGCGTTGCTGGTCGGCGATTAAATTTACAGCGCCTGGGTACGCTCCATACCGGATATACTGTTCGAGCGACCAGCCGAAAGCCTCTCTCATTTCGTTGTATGACCAGTGCGGAATATAAATTGTTTCAAACCGTCCTGCAAGTGATTCGCTAAGTCCCTGCTGTAACATTAAACGCGAACTGCCAAGCAAAATTACTTTCAGATTCCTTCCGTTGAGAGTATCGTTATCCCACTCTTTTTTTACGGCCTCACTCCAATTTTCTATTTTTTGTATTTCATCAATTACAAGTAGATATTCGTTATCAGGCGAAGCAAGCAAACGCAGACGAACCTCGTCCCAAGTTCGCGTTATCCAATTATTATCGGCAGCAGGAACATTGTCCGCCTGCACATACATCGTTTTGATCGGTAAACACTCAATCATTTGAGTAACAAGCGTCGTCTTGCCAACCTGACGGGGTCCGGATACAACCTGAATAAACTTCCTGGGTTCACTCATTCTATCAAGAAGCTGCTGAAGATAATGTCTCTGAAATACATTCATTTTGTTAAAATTATTTTCTCGCAAAGGTAAGGGAAAGTTTTATTATTTAGAAATAATAGTTTTGTTAGGATGAAATAATAATTTTCGCCATTTGTTGCTGCAGGTGATTAAAGTCATTCAAGTATTTACCCTCCTGTTCGGTCTCCTTCCGGTTTTGACCGGATGATTGTTTATATGGATTCATCTGTTGTTCGGTTCCCATAGCGTTCGTATTCAAAGTTTTCCATTGGAGTCAATTGCCTCAAATCATATTCTTCACCTTTTTTATCCTAATGTGTTTCGTATTAAATTTGAATTTTGATTTACTTGCGAGGTTGGCTTAAATCTATCCGGAACGGGTAGTCTTTCTGTCTTATCATGGGCATTTCAGAGTAACGGTAAGGTTCATAGCCTTCTTTCGAAATCTCTACTTCCTGATACGGTCGCTGTTTTTCGAGTGGAATGGTTATGCTGAAATAGCCCCGTTCGTCGGTTTGGGCGCTTTGACCGGCTACCCGCACTGTCGCTCCGGCAATCCCATTGTTGCCGTCCGGAATATAACCTTCCAACCGATCCAGTCCATACAGCAGGACACGCACCTCGCTGATGCCCTCTTTTCGAAGTTGAACTGTGCTGTCCTGAAGATAATAACCTGAGTTTTGGATAAGCATAGTTTGTCAGGACATTCATTGATGAAATCTCTCGAAGTTTTTGTTGTGATTTGGTACATTTTTCGATTGATATGTATGTCCTGACGGGCAAAATTGCCGAATAACAGTTTGTTTTTAATTACCCGACTCAATCCGGAAGGCATAACTCAGCGTGGTATTATCCGGGAGCAGGTATTGCGGCAAAGGGATAGGGCCACAGGTAGCATTGCCCACGCCCCGCTGCATGCAATCCAGGCTCAGGTAGATTTCGGGAGTTTTGATATCTTCCAGTTCAAATTCATGCTTTGCTTTCCACAACGCTTCGTCGGTGAAATGCAGCGCACTGAAATTCAACCTGTTTTTGGATGATATTTTGATCCCGCCCTGTCCGTTGCCGGTAAGCGATACCCAGCGCACATCCTCGCGGTTGCCCATGCTTTGCGAACGGGCGTAATGTTCTTCGCCCATCTGCGTTACCGACGAGCTGTATAAACCGATGAAGGCGGAATGTTTCCGGTCGGAATAGTTTTCGTGCGGGCCACGGCCATACCATTTCACCTGCTCCAGGCCGGGCGCCAACGCTATCTGCAAACCCAGGCGCGGCAACTGCCGTCCCAGCAGCGAAGTGGAGAACGACGCGTCGACGTCAACAGCGCCATTGGCATATACATCGTAACGTACCCAGAAGGGCAGTTCCACAGGCCTGTCGCGATGGACTGTTGCAACAGCACTGACCATAACGGTTATTGATTTCCCGTCGACATGCTGCTTATAGTCGAATGTCTGTACTTTTTGGGAGGTAGGATAACAGTTCTGATCGCCGTATTTGTCGTTGGCAACGCTTCGGTACCAGTTGAATGTAAGCCCCTTGCCGTTGTGGATCAGTTCCTTGCCGTCATATTTCAGGGAACTGACTGTTCCTTCCTGTGAATTGAAGGTTACGGAAAAGCCTTTCCCGGAAACGGTGATGCCATCCTCCTGTTTACTGATATTCAAACTTCCGGCATCCTCCGTTTTAACCGGAGGCAACGGTTGTTGACCGTTCAGGGCGAATTGTTCGGCGGCCACCACATGCCCGGCCTGTGCCCAGCGCGTATCGTTTTTCAAAGCGAAATACAGGTTCAGGAAATATTCGCCGCCGTCCCTTTGCCGCTGTTGCCTGCCGGCAGGAGCGGTAAACGGGACGGTTAACGTTGTCTTTTGGTTCGGAGCGATTTGCAGGGGCGCGACCGTTCCGGTTTCCACCTGTTCGCCATCGCGCAACACTTCCCAACGGATATCAAAATGATCCAGATCCAGGAAATCATATTTGTTTTCAATCTCAATTTTACCGCTCGACAGGGATAGCGGGCGGAATTTGATGTACTGGTAGATCTTTTTCACTTCGAGCAGTTTGGCTGTTTCCCTGCGGTCGGCCGTTACCAGACCGTTGCAGCTGAAATCGCCATCGGTAGGTTTTTCCCCGAAATCGCCGCCATAGTATAACCTGCCGTTAGATTCCCCGTATTTGTACAGCGCCTGGTCGACCCAGTCCCAAATGCAGCCGCCGATCATGCGTTGCGATTTGTTTTCGATATAATCCCAGTATTCCGCAAGGTTCCCGACGGCGTTTCCCATAGCGTGCGCATATTCGCACAGGTAAAACGGCCTGTCGCTCTCCTGCCGGTCTTGCCGCGCCATGTCATCAATCGACGGATACATGCGTGAATCGATATCGGCCGCTTCGTTCTTGCCTTCGTAATGCACCGGCCGCGACGGATCCAGCGCCTTAGCCGTTTTATAAGTTTCAAAAAAATTCGCCCCGTTGCCACATTCGTTACCCATCGACCAGAAAATCACCGACGGATGGTTCCTGTCGCGCTGTATCATCCGTTCGATCCGGTCGTTGAATGCCGGTATCCAGTTGGGCATGTTGCTGATATTCGTATTCCCGTGACATTCCAGGTCGGCTTCGCCCATCACGTACAGTCCGTAGTAATCGAACATGGCGTACATCCGCGGATCATTTGGATAATGGCTGGTACGGATGGTATTCAGGTTATTCCGTTTCATCAGCAAAATATCCTGCATCATCGTTTCGACGGGTACGGCTTTACCGAATTTCGGGTGGATGTCGTGACGGTTGGCTCCTTTGAAGAAAACCTGTTCATTGTTGATGTACACACGTTTGTTTTTGATCTCGATTTTCCGGAACCCGAACCGTGATGTCAGGACCTCCAGTACCTGTCCGCTGCCGTCTTTCAACGTGATGACGGCGCTGTACAGGTTGGGCGTTTCGGCTGACCACAGCAACGGTTTCTGCACGATCGCCTTTGTATCGAAGTTTTGCTCTTCGCCGCCTTTGAGGCTTGGGACCGGTTGCGATAAACCGGCCACTTCCTTTCCTTCGGCATCCAGCAAAACGACTTCCACTTTAGCGGCCTGCGAGGCTTTGCCGCCAAAGTTTTTCACAGATATTCGGGCCTTGAATGTTGCAGAAGCATACTGATCGCCTTCAAATTCCGATTGCAGGAAGTAATCGCGCACATGAACCTTCGGCGTGGCATACACAAACACACTGCGATGGATACCGCTCAGGCGGAACATGTCCTGGTCTTCGATGTACGAACCGTCCGTCCACCGGTACACTTCGGCTGCAATGGTGTTGTTGCCCGTTTTTACATACGGGGTGATATTGAACTCGGCCACATTGTTGGCGCCCTGGCTGTAACCGGCTTTCCTGCCGTTGATCCAAACGTACAGGCCGCTGTATGCGCCGTCGAAGTGCAGGAATATCTCTTTCCCGTCCCAACCGGCAGGTACCGTAAAGTCGCGGCGGTACGAACCCACCGCGTTAGGCTCTTTTTCCACAGTGTAGCCTTTCTGCGTCTGTATCAGGGGCGGAATATTTTTGAACGGATAGGTGGCATTGGTATAGATCGGGGTTCCGTAGCCCAGCATTTCCCAGTTCGACGGAACCGGAATTTCTTTCCATGCCGACACATTGTAGGATGTTTTGTAGAAATCGGCAGGGCGTTCCGACGGCTGTTTCGACCAGTGGAACTTCCAGTTACCGTTGAGCGACAGGTAGAGGGATGAATTTGGCTCTTCCCAGGGCTTTTCGAAATACTTGTCGGCTTTCAGGCTTTCCACCGATGGATACGGTATGCAGGTGGCATGTCCCGGTTCCTTGTTGATGGCAAAAACGGTTTCGTTTTCCCATTCTGTTTTTCCACGCACTACCCTGGGTTCCCTGGGCAGTTTGATACCGGTTTGCTTCAGCACCCAGGTTTGCTGAACGCCGGGTAACTGGTATGCTTCCGCGCCGGCCCTGTCTGCTCCCTTTAGCGCCAGTTGCATCTTGCTTACCCGTTGTGTGATGGTATAGCTGTCACCCTTTACCCGTGTAAGTGTCCATTGCTGGTTTTCATTGTTGCTGTTGTCCCACTGTATCACCGGGTTCCCGTCGCCGCCCGGACGGTTTTCATTGTCGATGCTCTTGTTGTTGTACGGGTTGTTAAACACGTAATAGCCATTGCTCAACCGGGTGATTTTCCACAGCTGTCCTTCATTTCCTTTTTTGTCGGCAGCCAGTTGGAGGTGAGTTTCGTTTTCGGTCGAACCTTTATTGTCGAGCGCCAATCCGGACGGGCTTACAATTTTGTACAGGATGGTTTCGTCGATTTCCTGGGCTTGCATTCCCGAAAAGAGGAACAAACTTAAAATAAAAATTGCGATTTTGTTCATGATGCTATTATTTAATGATTGATTTGAATGATGATCTAATTGGAACTTTCTGCCGGCAAAAGATTTCTTCCTGCAATTGCCGAACTTTTTCCCGTAATTCCGCTATCACAGATACTGATTGTTCATATTCCGAACGTCTTGTGTTTATCATTTCTTCCACCGCGCAAATTTAATACTTTTTTTTCTTTTTTAGAGTGCCGGAGTAGTTACAAGTTATTTAATCATTTGAAAGTTTTCCATCATCCATACCACGCCCGTTGCCTGCCTGTCAGGTTCCGGAGTGTTTCAATACAACTATTTACATCATCAACTACCTGGAAGTCAAACATGCCGACGCAAATAAAGTCGGCGCCATGCTCGAATGCCCGCTTGAAGCCGTCCCGGGGGTGAATAGTACCGGTTCATCACCGTTCAAATATACTGGCCTTCTTCTTTCAAGCGTTTGCGGAGCTGTTGGATGTCTACTTTATGGACGTCATGACCGGATTGCCTGGCGGCTAATGCGGCTGCCAGTCCGGCGGCTTCGCCCGTGACAAGGCAGGGAGGCATCACACGGAGACTGCCGAATGAAAGCGAATCTGTGGATATGCAACGGCCCGCTACCAGCAGATTCGTCAGTCCTCCGGGTGTCAGTATACGGTAGGGTATGCCATGCGTTTCCCCTTTTTTATAATGGGCATAACGCCCGTCGTTCATGGAATCGCCGATATGGACGTCTACATAGTAATTGTTTCTGCCTATGCCGTCGTCAAAATCCCTGCGGGCCACCCAGTCGTCGATGGTGAATATATAATCGCCTTCAATCCTGCGGGTTTCGCGAACGCTTAACAGACTGCAGGTATTGGCGATGTATGATTCGCCATAAACTTCGGGGAGATATTTTTTCAGCGCCTGATGGTACTGGATCACCATTTGACGGCCCCGGAACATGGCTTCCGTCAGGCTGTCCGGATTCGTCGGATCCAGTCCCCGCATGTGACCGATATTGAATTGTACGGTGCCGGGGGTGATCATGGGCGTCACCGCATGGT
This sequence comes from Tannerella sp., assembly GCA_031265585.1. Classification (GTDB taxonomy): domain Bacteria; phylum Bacteroidota; class Bacteroidia; order Bacteroidales; family Tannerellaceae; genus Tannerella. The sequence goes on from JAISCL010000215.1 coordinate 16,857, forward strand.
TGTCTATGATTAAGGGAAACTCCCCGGATTCCAGTATCCGGTAAATCGGGCTGCTTTGATTCGTGTAATGTAAACTCGGCGCCTTATGGAACGCTTCGATATTGACGTTGGAGAGTGCAAAGCAGAATGACGGCAACTGTGTTTCGCCTTTTTCGTTGCCTTTGAAGACTTTCGCGCCGGCCCATGTCGCCAGATCCCCGTCTCCGGTGCAGTCCACGTACACGTTCGCTTTGCAGGCCGTCAAGCCGGACTTGCCGGCAACCACTATCGATTCTATCTCGCCGTCCGATTTCATTTCTACGGCCGCCAGTCTTGTGTAGAACCGGACATTGACCTTCCGATCCTTTATCAATCCGTCATAAACGGTTTTCAGGTACTCGGCATTGATGGGCAGCCAGTCAAACCTGTCCGCAGGCGCTTGCGGTACGCCCTTTTTGGATTCCCGGATGACTTTTTCCGCGATCCCTCCGTACACAAACTTCTCGCCGTCGGTGACGGGCGTCCAGGAAGGTACCAGTCCGGCTGTTCCCATACCGCCAAGTACGCCCATCGCTTCTATCAGCAGCGTGTTTGCGCCTTCGCGGGCAGCAGCTGTCGCCGCCGCACATCCGGAAGGGCCGCCGCCTACAACAATAACATCCCACCGGCTGTCGACCGGGATTTTCTTTTTCAGCGTCATGCTGCCTTCTTCGTTTAAACGGCCGGTTCCGGCAATGCTTCCGACGGTCGAAAGACCTGCCGCCAAACCTGTATAGCCTGCTTTTTTTACAAATGTTCGTCTGTTCATGTTCTGTATTTGTTAAATATTAGATCGCGTAAAGGAGGCGAAAACGTAGCTACGTATTGTCAAAACGTAGCTACTTATTGCGGAAACGTAGCTACGTATTGCGTAAACGTATTTACGTATTGCAGAAACGTATCTACGTATTGCCAAAACGTAGCTACTTATTGCAGAAACGTATTTACGTATTGCCCAAACGTAGCTACGTATTGCGAAAACGTAGCTACGTATTACCCAAACGTAGCTACGTAATTCGAGTCGCCGGCGGGGCAATTATCAACGTTACAGTTGAACCCTTACCAGAGGCGCGCCGAAGCGGTCAATCGCATCGGGATTCGGCTTGAACCAGGTGCGGTACTGTACCGGACTGCTCAAATCGACTTCTCCGATGACGGTTGTGGCGCCGATGTCTTCAATGGGTATAAATTCGGATTTATCTTCTCCCGATGTGTGTTTGAAAATAATCTCTATCCCTGTTTCTTCGGTGCTGCTGCTGCCGCCCCATGTCAGCGTTAATTCATTGTCTCCGCTTTTCGTTACGCCTTTAAGCGAACGGTTCACTAACGTGGCCTGATAACGGTCTCCGTAAACATTCACAAGTGTTTCGAATACGACCGAACGATGGCTGCGCCCGTCATGCGAATAAAAGAAAAATGTATGATCGCCTTCCGCGATGTTTCCGTTTCCTTCGCCGACCATTACCTCCAGCGCATCCGGCGGCTCGTGTTCCGGTACGGAAACAACGGTTGAATCCCTTTTCTGATTCCACAATATATGCAGCGTTTTCACACGGGGATCCGTCATCCAGTATTGGATTAAGACCCGCTCGTTTCCGCTGAAAACCCTGACCGAATCAACACGGCCTACATACGTTTTTTCGCCGTCCTGCAAATATTTGTCATGCATGTCATTCATGTCCGAGCATGAAATGAAGGCCATGACAGCCACGCATAAACCTGTTGTATAAAAAATATATTTCTTCATAGTCGTATTCCGTTATTTAGTACTGCCCCAGATGGAGATCTCGTTAATGAAAGCCGCTGCCGAATTAGACCAGGTAGAGTTAATCTTAAATTTCATATAACGAAATTTAGGTGCGTCAATCGGCACCTCAAATTCTTCTCCTGCCAATAAATACTGCGTTTCTTCCGCTGTCGGGTTTCCTCCTTCGGTCAGACCGGAAGGACGGAACGACTCGCAATCCATGATTTTCACCCAGCCGTCCCAGTTATCCGGATCGGTTGTTGCGGACTGATCGCTTGTGCCCCAGATTTCAAACGTGCGGATATGGTGCAGCTGATACATAAAGTTTCGGCGCGTCCACAACCGGAAGCGTGACAGTTTGGCTTCCACTCCCATATCAAAAGCAAAATAGATCTTTTCGGGAGCAACGTTAATGTAACACAGATTATCATCTACATTATAAATATTATCCCACATCCTCGCCATATTTGCTCCGCCATAACTGTGAAATGCGAATTTGGAAGATAATCTGAACGCAATAAATTTACTTTTATCAATTTCTTCTTCAAAAAACGGAGTCATTTGTACATAAAGCGTATCCGTGTAATTATTAAACATATCTCTAAAATAAAAGGCGAAATCCGTGAGTTTCGATTCTAAACCGCGAATCGCTTTATCGGCAATCCGTTCGGAAGAATAAATGATTTCAACAGGTTTATATTCGTCATCCTCTTTCAATAAAGCTTCCAGTACAATATCTTCACCCAGCGGGTTTTCCCAATAAAGTTTCAGGCCACCGAATGCTTCATACAGTGTCAACGTTTTTATGACATCATAGATAGGTGAATCCAAAGGCTCTATTTCAACCGCAACGGGAGCCGATTCATTATAGCTTTTATCAACCGCGTAAAGTTCGACTTTTGTCTTGGCGCGTTTCCCGAATCCTTTCAGTTCAATACTGTTGGAATAAGCGGAACTTGACATTTCCTTCCTGCTGCCATTCGGCGATATATAAACCGCTTTTATGCAAAGCAAGTCGTCTTCTTCAGGCAAAGAATAGGTTATGACCGCTTTTCCCTCAAGATTTTGAACCCTCACATTACTCACCGGCGCCGGCGGAGTTCCGTCCACGGGATACTGCCCGATATATTCTTCCTTACAGCCATAGCCGGCCATAAGAACCGTCAATAAAGTTAGCATTATATTTTTTTTCATACATATATAATTTAATGATTACAATTACTCCCAATACGGGTTTTGAACTAAGTTGATATTTTTACGCAGCTCATTTTCCCTTACAGGCCACAAATACTGTTTGGTTGAAAATTCCAACTGATTAAATATAATGACCTGATAATAATCTTCTGTTGCCGTTTGACTTACATTCCATCCTCTTTCGGGCTGGTTATAATAGACATGAGCCAGTTTCCATCTTCTGAGGTCCCAGAATCTCCTGCCTTCAAAACATAATTCGATCATTCTTTCCTGGCGGATAATATCCCGCATGCCTGTCCTGGTAAGGGGCTTGTCCGGCAGGTTGGAATGGTCTCTCCAGCTTTCCACGACGCCTTTCAGTCCGGCGCGTTCGCGCACGATATCCACATATTCATACACTTCACTGTTGGGCGCCTCCAACGATTCGTTCAACGCCTCGGCATAAAGAAGATAAAGGTCCGCCAGACGCATAATAGGAAATGTATAACGTGTTGTGGATAAAGAACCGTTAGCGGCTGTCGCCGTTTCAAAATTCACTAATTTTTTTGCAAAATAACCGGCTCTGGTATAACGGATATCTCCACTCTTTCCGCTTACTTCTCCGGCTTTCATCCTCATAATCCAGGGCGTCTCCGTATCATTGCCTGTTCCTACATCTTTCGTTCGTCCGTTACCGTACCAGTAACCGCAATCAAATCCGAGGCTCGCATAGAAACGCGGTTCCCGGTTGGTGTTTAATACCGCAGTAGTCAAGCCTTCCTTAATATAGTAATAATGATCGTCGCCTACGGTAACGACATCATATCGTCCTGCATAATTATAAGAAGGATCTTCATTTACAGGCACTCCATTTTTAGAATAAAATAATTCGGCCATACTGAATGAAGCTCCCAATTCCACTCCAAGAGCATTTGCCTGGATATCTTCGAATTTCATATAAGTAAAGGCATTACTTTGTAAATCATTAGCCGTATTAACCGGATTTCCCCATATAAGTTCTTCATTCCATCTCATCGTAACCGCACCTCTTATACTCATGCCCCTGCGCGTTTCTTCAGATAACTGGAAACGGCTGTCATTAAAATGATATAATCGGATACCGGCTTTATGTGCCATATCAATAGCCTCTTTGCAAGCCTCTGCGGCCCTGCTCCACTTATTGGGATCTTCCGTTTCGCCGAACAGTTTTATACCCCTGTTGTCGACAAGCGTATTAAAATCATTATTCCCATTAAATAAAGGACTTGCTCCCAAGACTAAAACTTCCGCTTTCAGCATGGCGGCCATCGGTCTCGTTATTCGCCCCGCTTCAGCTACTATATTCGTTATATCTAACGGTAAATTCTCCATTGCCCCGTCACAAAGCCCTACAATATAATCAACACATTCATCAACCGGTTCCCGGTAAACTTTTACCTCCTGGACGTCTGCCGCTATTGATTTATTCTCTTTAATAAGAGGAATGGGGCCATACAGGCGCAACAGGTAATAATGATAAAACGCTTTTAAAAAGGTTACTTCCGCAATCCATCGTTCCTTTTCATCTTCATACAGGTCAGGCCCGACATTATTAATATTTTCCAGGAAAATATTACATTCACGTAAAGCTACAAACAATCCCCGTCCACCATTAGCGCCATTCCAAAAATTCAGCAATGGCTCGTTTGAATTTTGTGATCCGAGTTTTACACGATTACCCCAGTATCTTGATCTATCATAATAAGCATTCTCCACAACTACAAATTCGTCACTTGTCTGAATTGCCGGATCAACGGAATAATCCCCGATTCTCGGCATATACGAATAGATTGTCGCCAGGAAGCGCTCCGCACTTACCCTGTCGGTAAATGCATGTTCGATTGTCGCCACATCGTCGGGCACAATATCCAGATAGTCGGCACATGACGTCAATAAAACCGTTACAATTAACAGTACTGTATTTTTAATCTTTTTCATCTGTACATAATTTTAAAATGATAACTGAACTCCGACATTTAATACTTTTTGTATAGGATATTTCATGCCGTCGCCGGCCATTTCCGGATCCCACAATTTGAATTTGCTGAACGTTAACAGGTTTGTCCCGCTGAAATACAGGCGCAAATTGGCTACATTCAATTTTTTCATGTGCCTGTCCGGTATTTTATACCCAAATTCCAGCGATTTCAGACGCAGGAATGAGCCGTCGCGCATAAACCAGGTATTCGTTTGCGTATTGTTTTCAAGCAGTGAGGCCGTCAGTCTTGGCCAAAGCGCCCGGACATCACGGTTATCTTCCGACCAGTGATTGTCGGCATAGACTTTCAACAGGGCGTTTTTAGAATTGACACTTCCATTGTCGTCCGTATCGAGGAACGGCGACGTCCTTCTCGCATCAATCCAAAAGGATTCGCGTCCCAGGCCCTGGAAAAAGAAGGAAAAATCGAAGCCTTTATAACCGGTACTTAATCCGAAACCATAGATGACCTCCGGCGTTGTCGGATAACCGATCGGTACCCGGTCCAGTTCCGTGATCCGGTCATCGCCGTTAATATCCTTGTATTTGATGTCTCCTCCCATGTAACTGCTGAAAGACTGGGTGGGCGAATTCAGTACGTCCTTGTCATCAACGAACAGGCGTTCCGCTACGTATCCCCAATTTTGATTTACAGGCGTTCCGACGTGCGACAGCCAGGGCGTCAGACTGTTGTCCGGTTCTTCGTAAATCTCCCATTTTGATCTGGCATACGTATAGTTAAAGCGTCCGGTAACCCAAAAGTCGTTATTGAAATAGTGATTCAAATCGACGGAAAGGTCTACGCCTTTGCCGCTCGCCTTGCCGATATTTGCCTGCGGAGTAACGAGCAGTCCCATTGTTGAAGGAATATCCTGTCGTGTCTGCAAAATATTTTCACGCGATTCGGTGTAGAAATCCGCCAAAATATCAATTTTCCCGAACAGACCCAACTCAAGTCCCAGGTTCATCTTTTGGGCGACTTCCCACGTAATAAGATCATTTGCATACCGCCTTATACTTACTCCATTTACGGTATAGCCGAAACTTTCGCCCCATGTATAGGCCCGGCCCGAGTCATCGACATTCACGTCGGACTGGTAAAAGAAACGGTCTTCCTCCGCGCCGATGGCGTCGTTACCTACCAAACCGTATGTGGCTTTCAGTTTCAGGTTTGAAACGGTACGCTGAACGCCGCTGCTCAGATCTTCCCAGAAAGGTTCGTTTGTTACCAGCCAGCCGGCGCCGATCGAAGGGAAAAATCCGAAACGGTGGTCGCGTGCAAAGCGTTCCGAACCGTTATATCCGAAGTTTGCTTCCAGGAAATAACGGCTGGCGTAACTGTAGGTGAAGCGTCCCGACAGTCCGACGTTGCGTTTGGGCAACGAAAGCAACAGGGAGCCGGCATTTCCTTTCAGATAATTCCGGATATTAAAGACTAATAATCCGCTTACGCCGTGTTTTTCATTAAATGTCCGGTCATAGTTAATGGCCGATTCAAAATAAATCGTGGTGTTGATTTCTTTACCCCCTTCATTATAGCTCAACCATTCGGAACCTCCGTTCGGGTTCAGGCAATTCAGCAGATATTCGTCACGGATTTTATCGTACAGGCTGATGGTATAGAAGAAAGGATTATAATAGCGCTGCACGTCAAAGTAGGAATAGCGGTTTGTACTGAACAGGCCCCGCAGTTCCAGTCCTTCCGTGATAAAATTCAGGTTCTGTTTCAATTCAAACTGCGCCATCATCAGCGACCTGGAATATTCCTTATGCCCTTTCACCATATCGGCGTAAGGATTGATGAACTGTCCCCGGTCCATATTCCCGAACAGGATATGCTTTTTATGCTGATACGTCGCATCGGGAGTGTAATAGGCGGGGAAGGCGACCGGATCGCTTCGTACTACTTTACTGTACAGATCACTGCCGCTGTCGAGCGGGCCGCTGTAATCGTCGAACGCGCCGTGCAGGCGCACAATCGCTTCGGTTGTTTTTGTCACATTAATATTTACATTCGAACGCAGCACGTAGCGTTTCAGGTCGATGTCGTTCTTACTGTCTCCGGCTGTTTTTATCACGCCGTTATCCTGGTTGTAGGTAGCCGCTATATAATAACGCGCAATGCTCCCGCCCCCGCTGACATTAAAATTGAAACGCTGATTGATGGCCTGGTTCTTAAATAAAATATCATACCAGTCATTCGCGGGATAAACCATCGGATTGGCGCCTCTCTCCGTACTTTCTATCTTCTCGATGGAATAAGGCACCGATTGCATGGGATTGCGGGTGAGTACCGCTTCGTTGTTCAGGCGCATGTACGTAATCGGATCGGCCAGCTCAATCTCCCGGGTGGGGGAAGAAATGGAGGTCTCGTAACGGAAAGAAATGGACGCCTTCCCTTCTTTCCCCTCTTTCGTTGTCACCATAATGACGCCATTCCCGCCGCGTGCGCCGTAAAGGGCTGTTGCGGCGGCATCTTTCATGATGGAGAAACTGGCGATGTCGTCTGTTTGCAGGCGCGCCAGGTCGCTCGATGTCATTTCCACGCCGTCAATAAGAATCAGCGGGCCGGCTCCGTAGGTGAGCGTTGTCACGCCGCGCACGAAGAAGCTGGCATCGTCTTCGCCGGGTTCGCCCGTGCGCTGGTAGGAAATCAGTCCGGCCATTCTTCCGGCAAGGGCGGTGGTCAGGTTGCTGCTTGGCGCCTTAAGCTCCGAGGGTCTTATGGTGGTAATGGCCGCCGATACGCTTTCTTTTTTTTGCCGGCCGAAAGCGACAACGGTCACTTCTGCCAGTTCGTCGGTTTTTTCGAGCATAATAACCGTCAATTCAAGCTTGTCGCCAACGGTAATGAGCTGTTCCTGCATGCCGAGATATGAAAACCGGAGCTTGTCACCGGGCAATACGTCGATGGAAAATTTCCCGTCCAGATCGGTCGCTACGCCTCGCGTATTCCCTTCTACCGTGATGTTTACGCCCGGCAGGGGGTCGTTAAATTCGTCCATTACGACGCCTTTCACCGTCACCCGCTGCTGGGTTATGACCGGTACGGGAGAAAGCTCCGTCTCCGGCGCTTCGCGTTCTTTCCTGACCAGGTAGATCTGCCTGTCGCTGATGGTGTAAGTAATATCCTTCCCTTCCAGGATATTGTTCAGCACTGCGTTCACAGGTTTATTTCTGGCATTTACATCTATCTTACCGTTATCAATCAGACCTTCGTAGTAAAAGAAGATATATTCGGTCTGCGCCTCTATTTCGTGAAAAATGTCTTTTAGCGTCGCATTTTTCATTTTCAGGGACACTTTCGCCGACTGTGAATAACTGTAAGCGGGCACACACAGATTTAATGTTATCAAAAATAAGATTAACCTCATAATCAGGGTAAATTTAATTTTTTTCGCGCCGCGGGCGCAAATTTCTCGTATTTTTATCATACTTTTGTAATGATTTTAAGTTTAAATAATTGGACAATTAGATCTGAAATCGCTGTCGGGAAGGGTATTGCTGTACTCTCCCGACTTTTTTTGTGCTTTCCGGTTTTTATTTCATAGGCGTGTTTATTTTGACGGGTTAAACATAAAATGACAGTCTCCGTTTTCGTCTGTTTTATAGGTAACCGGTGCGGTTGACGATAGAACGTCAAACACGCCGGTGATGTCTTCTTTAAGGTCCAGTTTGCCGGAACAAAGCAGTCCGGCAGCATGACGGTCTACTGTAATTTTTACGTTATAGTACCGGGAAAGACGCGACAGGATGCTTTCCAGCATTTCATTGTCGGAGATGTAGATGCCTTTTACCCAGGTGATATGATTCGATGCCGTGACCGGTTTTACCTGTCCGTCCTGTTTCGTGAACATCTCGTTGGGTTTGAGGAGGCGGGACGTCCTGTCGCCTTTGTTTTTCACCTGCACGGAGCCTTCTACCAGTACGACCGAACCGGCGGCATCCGTCTCGTAGGCGGTTACGTTGAACGACGTGCCCAGGACGGAAATCTGCATGTCGGAAGTTTTTACGTAAAACGGACGGGCGGCTTCCCTGGCGACGTTTATATAGATTTCGCCGTCGACGTATATTTCCCGCATCCCGTCGTCGAACGTTACGGGATAGACGACTCTCGTGCCGGCATTCAGCCAGATGGCGGTGCCGTCTTCCAGTGTCAGGGACGAACGTTTGCCGTAGGGGACGATCAGCTGGTTATATTCTTTTTCCTTTTTTGCCGGATGTCCGTTTTCCAGCGTTTTGTCGTTGATTTTTATCTCTCCCTTTTGTCCATAGTCAATAGAGGCGTCTGTTTCCGTAATGGTAATGCGCTCTTCTTCGGACAGCAGCAGTTCGATGTATTCGGAGTTGATTTTCGGCGTTTGAGAACCGGCAACCAGAATCGGATCTTCCCGATTTTCCGACAGCCGGTAGAATGCGAAGGCGGATCCCATCAAAACCAGTAACAGCGAGGCTGCCGCACGGTAGAAAAACAGCTTCCTCCTTTTCTTCTTCTGCGTGGCCTGTATTTTTTTGAACAGGCTGTGCAGTTCCGTATCCGACATGCGGCCTTTTGCTGCGGTGAGCGAGGATAGATAGCGTTTGGCACAGTCAAATTCTCCGGAAGACAGGATGCCTCCTTCCGTCAACGTTTCCCAGTAAGCCGTCGATTCGGGAGCAGGGTGGTGCATGGAATGAATAAAATAATCATCCTGTAATAAATCTTCCGCTTTATATTTGCTGTAATCAACCATTTCAATGCATATTTTATAGTATATACATGAACGGTCGTTTTATACTCACTTTTTTTCAAAAAAATCACCGCCGGCTGAAAAAGTGATAGATATTGTTACGAATCTTCCGCTGTTCGGAGGGCAGGATCCGGAGGTTTCAGGACATGTCCCGGAGGCTTCGGAGCGTGTCCCGGAGACTTCGGAGCGTGTCCCGGAGGCATCGGAGCGTGTCCCGGAGGCATCGGAGCGTGTCCCGGAGGCATCGGAGTGTGTCCCGAAGGCATCGGAGCGTGTCCCGGAAGCTGTTCGGTATGTCGAGAAGAACAGACTGTTATATTGATGATTTCGCATCACTAAGCCGCAAACTTATAATTAAAGCCAAATAATAAACTAATAATAAGTAATTTACGTGGGGGGGGGGGGGGGGTGACCTATATTTCTCTCTTTGCTTTTGTATGGAACGTTGTATCAGGTTTTGGACAGACTGGTAATTAATACCCATAATATTCGAAATTTCCTGTAAGGAGAGTTCTTCCACGTAGCGGTGATAGATGGCTTCCCGCTGGTTGGGAGTGAGTGCGGATAACATTTCACGTACGCTGTTCCGGATGCTTCCTTCCCGTTCGTGTTCCATATAAATATCTTCTGCGGAATGGACAGGCATCAATTCATTTTCACATTCTTCCAGGGATATTGTTTCTTTTGCATCACGGAACGCGCGGTATAATTCGTTGCGCAATGCTTTCATCAGATAGAATCTTATGTTTTCCCTTTGCAAAGTTTCCCGCAAGTTATAAATGTTTACAAATACATCGTGGATGCAATCCATTATCAAATCCCTGTCGGAAGTAATACACAGGCCATACGCAAACAGATCCTGGGCGCAGGCATAGTATATTTTGGAAAAGGCAACGGCCTTACCCTCACCTTCGCAAAACTGACTCCATATTTCGACCGGTATGTCAAACGATGATTGCATCTGTGTTTCTATTTAATCGGATACCAGGATGCAAATGTACGAAAAAATTCATTCCAGCCTTCCGCGATTCAGGACGGAATTATTTTTCAGCAGGAATGTATTGCTTATTGAACCGGAAAAGTTTTTGAGTTCCGGAATAAATACAGTATTTTTGTCCGGTTTTTTGTAAAAGGTCATATTATTCCGTAGCGTTCACTAAACTGTTAACAGTATGTGTATAAAAAGAACACCATTATTAGTCGTTGAATTTAAAAATTCGATCCGACATCACGAAATACCGAAATTTAGAGGAGCGGTAGTCAATATGCTGTCATCCGGAAACGCGCTGTTCCATAATCATACGGAAGACGGCGGTTTGCGCTATTCATACCCGTTAATCCAGTATAAACGTATTCACGGCAAGGCGGCCATCGTCTGTATCAAGGCGGGAACCGAAAGCATCGGCGAATTTTTTTCGACCGTTCGCGAACCGGTTGTTCTCGGAAAACAGGAGATCACGCTGGAACTGGACTTCATAAAGGCCGACAATGTGTTAATACAAATCTGGGAGAGTTCCTTCACCTGTTCGTTACGGAAATGGCTGCCCTTTAACAGCGAGAATTACGTCCGGTTTCAAGAATTAACCGGATTGAAGGAGCGAATAGGCTTCATGGAAAAGATTCTTGTCGGAAATATCCTTTCGTTTGCCAAAGGAATTGGCATCCGTTTTGAGAAAGAAGTGCTCTGTACGGTGACAGCCATGGAGGCGATCGGCATGATGCAACACAAAGGCGTCCCGTTTGCGGCGTTCGATCTGTTTTTCAGGACAAATGTGTCGCTGCCCAACTATATTGGTCTGGGAAAGGGCGTCAGTCATGGATTCGGCACAGTGGTGAGGATGAATAATAATGAAGAATAAGTTGACGGCATTGCCCGTTTCAATCTGACGGAAATCAGGCCGCAATTTGATAAAACGTCAGTTCCGGCAGTCTCTGATGCAACCTTTTGTCCGGGAACCGCATCATTACAGCATAAACAATTAATAAAATACAGGTACTATGAGACGAATTACTGCTTTTTCTTCTTTTTTGGCAATCCTTTTTGCCTGCGAATCGAATACTCCGGATAATAAAGAGCTGCCGGAAGCAAAACCGGTCGAGATCCGTTTGAAAGCCAAGGTCGCAACGGATAATTCTTTTGCCCTGGACCTGCTGAAGGCCACCTGCGCCTCATCGGGCGAAACAAACGTTTTCATATCGCCCCTGAGCGTGAGCATGGCCCTGAGTATGACACTGAACGGGGCCGGCGGCGAAACAGCCGGACAGATGAAGGACGCACTGCGCGCTTCCGATTATCCGATGGAACAAATCAATGAATACAGCAAGTCGCTGATGGACGCCCTGCCGGAAGTGGATCCCTCGACGCAGCTGACGATCGCCAATTCGATCTGGTACCGCGAGGGATTTTCCGTGAAAAATGACTTCCTCGGCGTCAACCGTGAAAATTACAGTGCGGAGATCCGGCCGCTGGACTTCAGTCTGCCGGATGCGGTGAAACAGATCAATAACTGGTGCGCACTGCAGACGAACGGTAAAATAAAGGAGATCATCGCGCCCCCCCTGCCCGGCGATGCGCTGATGTATCTGATTAATGCGGTCTATTTCAAAGGCATCTGGATGTCCCGGTTTGATAAAAAGAATACCCGGGAAGCTGATTTTTATCCCGCCGGCGGCGCTCCGCTGAAAGTCGATATGATGCGTCAGGAAGCCGGTTTCAATTACCGCTCCGATGCGCAGGGCGAATACCTGGAACTGCCGTATGGTAACAATGCGTTCAGCATGATCCTCCTGCTTCCCCATGAAGGTAAAACGACGGATGACCTGCTCGGACATCTCGACGGCGATTCCTGGAATGAGATGGTTGCCAATATGTACAATGCGGAAGTGAACCTGCAACTGCCACGGTTTAAAGCGGAATGCAAGTATGAGATGCAGGACGGCATCCTTCCGGAGATGGGCATGATCCTCCCCTTTACCCCCGCGGCTGATTTTAGCGGCATCAGCGAGACGCCGCTGCTCATTTCGAAAGTGATTCACAAGACATTTGTGGAAGTGAACGAAGAAGGCGCGGAGGCGGCTGCCGCAACAAGCGTCGAAATGCTGATTGGTTCTCCCGGCCCCGTAGAAATAAAACCGGTAGACTATATTGTAAACAGGCCGTTTCTGTTCGCCATCCGTGAAAACAGTACCGGCGTGATCCTCTTTATCGGGAAAATGGGAGCCGTCACGGCCGGGAAATAGCCTGATTTTCAACTTTCCACTTTCAAAGCAGAAGTGTGCGCCATAGAAATGCCCTCATTATATTAGGGGAGATAAAAAAAGTTGCCGAATGGCTGTTTTTTTTATGTGTTTTGTTGTTGTTTATATAAAATGTACTATCTTTGCGGCGAACCTTTGAAAAATTATATGATCCCTGTGAAAGCAAAATATTTGGCCTGTTTTGGATTAATTAACATCATTTTGTTGGTTAGTTCGGGTTATTTCGTTAGAGAGAGAGAGAGAGAGAGAGAGAGAGAGAGAGAGAGAGAGACGCGCAGGCGTATATAATACCCCATCCTTATTATAATAATGTTTCGCGCACGCGCGCAGGAGACCACAAAACAAATCATTTAGCCTTTTATTATTTCCCTAATCGGGATGCCATTTTTCCCGAAAAAAACGACAAAAAGGGACTTATCCGATTATACCATTCTGTTCAGATAAAAGTTGCCGGCACTGTATTCCTTCTGTGCCGGCCGGCTTGTTTAACACCGTTAAGGGAGGATTATGTCCGGACTGATCCTCCCTTTTTAGAGCGGTTCCCATCACAACGGTATTATCAATACCTGTCGTTTTATGGAGATTTTTTAAAAAATATGTCATACAAATTCAATTTAATCTTATGCCAATCGTATTCAATAAAGTAGAGCGGGCAAATCCTCAGAACAGGACAGCCCCGAAAAAATGGTATCCGATATTGAAAACCGTCAGCAAGGTGGGGGAGAAAAAGGTGGCCAAAGGAATAGCCGACGAAACGACCCTCAACCCGAGCGAAGCGGAAATGGCGCTTAATCAGCTGCAAAAAGTGCTTCTCAGTAATCTTCTGGCAAGCAACAGCGTGCAGCTGGGTGAATGGGGATCCTTTCACCTTACGTGCAACGGTGAAGGCAGTGATAGCAAAGAAGGTATTACCGTCGCCAGTATCAGGAGTTTGAACATCCGGTTCACACCCGGAAAGGCATTGCGGGACGCTTTGAAAGAAGCTGTCTACGTATTCTCTGAAGACCTTGTGAGCAGCAAGTAAAAATGCAGACGTCCGCAGGTTTCCGGCGCGGACGTCCGTGTACCTCCCGTGCGGACGTCCGCGCTCCGGAACGCAGACGTCCGCACCGGTACCACGGGAACGTCCGCGTCGGAAACCGGGAACGTCCGCAGCCAAAGCCGGGAATGTTCCCGGATGGAAATGTGAAAACACATTCTTTTTAAACAAGTAAAACACAATAATAAAAAAATGAAAGACCAAAGAAATCACAAAAAAAATCATGCATTACGGGGGATATTTCCGCTGTTATGTATTTGTATCTATTTTATATCTTCTTCTCCCATACTGTTTGCCCAGTCGTCAACGACCGTAACGGGAAGGATAGTAGATCAGGAAGGAGAAGTTTTGCCCGGCGTAGCCGTACAAATCGTGGGAAGTACGCGTGGAGTTATGGCCGATGAAGACGGTTACTTCACGATGGACAATGTGAAGACCGGCACAAAACTCAGAGTGAGTTACATCGGGATGGAAACCAAAGAAGTGGAATTTAAGGGAGAAAAAGAACTGACCATTGTATTGCACTCTAAAATGGAAGAACTGGATGAAGTAACTGTTGTCGCTTTCGGGAAGCAGAAGAAAGAAAGCGTAATAGCGTCAATCACTACGGTGAATCCGGCGGATTTGAAAATTCCTTCGAGTAACCTGACTACGGCTTTAGCAGGGCGTATGGCAGGATTGATTGCATATCAGCGAAGCGGAGAACCGGGACGCGACAATGCAGAGTTTTTCATCCGCGGCGTTACGACTTTCGGGTACAAGAAAGACCCGTTGATTCTGATTGACAACAATGAATCGACGACCGCAGAATTGTCGCGTTTACAGCCCGACGATGTCGCAAGTTTTTCGATCATGAAAGATGCTACAGCAACAGCGCTTTATGGATCTCGCGGAGCAAATGGCGTTATTCTGGTAACTACCAAAGAAGGCAAGGAAGGCAAAGCTCGTATAGATATTCGTTTCGAAGAAGCAATATCGCGGCCTACGGATATGGTGAAGCTTGCCGATCCGGTCACGTATATGAAACTGCACAACGAGGCTGCGTTGACACGCAATTCGCTGGCATTACGTCCATATTCGCAAAACAAGATTGATAATACTGTCGCCGGCGGAAATCCTTACGTATATCCAACCAACGACTGGTATGATATCCTGTTTAAGGATTACACGCAGAATCACCGTTTAAACTTCAGTGTAAGCGGAGGAGGCGAAATTGCGCGTTATTATCTGGCAGGAAGCGTGATTAACGACAACGGACTGTTGAACGGGAACGGGAAAAACAATTTCAACAACAATGTAAATTTGAACCGTTACATGCTGCGTTCGAATGTGAACATTAACATTACCAAAACTACCGAAGCCATTGTCCGGTTAAGCGGATCTTTCGACGATTATACCGGTCCGATGTATGGAGGTCAGGACATGTTCAATCGCGTAATGCTTTCGAATCCCGTACTGTTTCCGCCTTATTTCCTGCCCGACAGGAATTTTGCTCATGCTCAGCATATTCTGTACGGAAACTCAGGCGTAAATTACAGTTATATAAATCCGTACGCAGACATGACACGGGGCTATATGAATTCTACTACTTCGCAACTGTCGGCACAGTTTGAAGTGAAACAAAAACTGGATTTCATCACGGAGGGGCTGGAGCTGCGCGGTTTATTTAACACCAGCCGGTATTCGTACTTTGATGTATCGCGCTTCTACAATCCGTTCTATTACGAGGTATATAGCTACAACAAGCGCAGGGACGACTATGCACTTGCAGCGCTGAATGAACAGACCGGAACGGAATATCTTGGCTACAGGGAAGGAGACAAGACCATCACGGCAACTACCTATTTCGAAGCGGCGTTGAACTGGAGCAGGACATTCAGCGAAAAACATGCGTTAGGCGGATTGCTGGTTTATACCATGCGGGAACAGTTGAATTCGAATGCCGGCGACTTGCAAAAATCGCTCCCCTATCGCAATCTCACTCTGGCGGGACGCGCAACATACGCTTTTGCTTCCCGATATTTTGCCGAGTTCAATTTCGGATACAACGGTTCTGAACGTTTTGCCTCAAAGGAACGTTTCGGATTCTTCCCCTCGGTTGGCGCCGGATGGTTTATTTCCAACGAAGGCTTCTGGTCGGAAGAGTTGAATAAAACAGTGAGCAAACTGAAACTCAAAGCCACTTACGGCATTGTGGGTAACGATGCTATTGGAGACGCCAACGATCGGTTTTTCTATCTCTCGAATGTGAACATGAATAATTCGGGTTTAAGTTCTTCGTTCGGGACGTATGGAAATGGAGGCGGCCGCACGCTTAACGGTATTTCGATTTCGCGTTATCCCAACGAAGATATTACCTGGGAAACGGCGAAGAAACTCAATTTGGCAATTGAACTTGGCCTGTTCAACAGGCTTGATATACAGGCAGACCTGTTTAGCGAATATCGTGAGAATATACTGATGGACCGCGCCGCTATTCCCACGACAATGGGACTTCAGGCGGCTGTCCGCGCAAATGTCGGCGAAGCAACCAGTCACGGCATCGACGTTTCGATGAACTACGACCATTCCATCAATAAAGATTTCTGGGTTTCGGGGATGGCTAACTTCACGTATGCTACCAGCGAATTTCGCGTCTTCGAAGAACCGGACTATTCGGATATTCCGTGGAGATCGCGTGTTGGACGTTCACTGAACCAGACCTGGGGGTATGTTGCCGAACGGCTGTTTGTAGATGAAGATGAAGTTCGTAATTCGCCCGAACAGTTTGGCGAATATCTTGCCGGAGATATCAAGTATAAGGATATCAACCGTGACGGGAAAATCACAGAACTGGATCAGGTTCCTATCGGATATCCGACAAGCCCGGAAATCGTATATGGATTCGGGCTTTCGACAGGATGGAAGAATTTTGATTTTTCGTTCTTCTTTCAGGGACTTGCACGCGAATCGTTCTGGATTGAACTCAATAATTCATTTTCATGGGATTCAGGCACGCAAAGCAATAAAATAACATCCGTGGGGACAACGCCATTTATCAATGGAGCGTCGGCCTTGCTGGACGCATACGCCGGCGACCACTGGTCGGAAGACAACAGAAACATCTATGCGCTCTGGCCCCGCCTTTCCGATACGTATGTCAATAACAATATGCAAACTTCGACATGGTGGATGCGCGACGGTTCGTTTCTGCGTCTCAAATCGGTGGAACTTGGATATTCGCTGCCTGAAAAAGTAGTGTCGAAGATTTACATGAGCGGTTTTCGCATCTATTTCAGCGGAACAAATTTGCTTACATTCAGCAAATTTAAAATGTGGGATCCCGAAATGGGCGGCAACGGCCTGGGCTATCCTGTTCAGCAAGTGTTTAATTTTGGTCTTCAAGTATCATTCTAAAAAAATATGAAGTATGAAAACAATATGTAAAATAATGACAATAATGGTTTTGGTTTCGCTGGACGCCTGCAATTATCTTGACGTCGTTCCCGACAATATAGCGACCATCGACTATGCGTTCCGCAATCGCACCGAAGCCGAAAAGTATCTTTATACGTGCTACAGCTATCGCCCGCAAATCGGCGACGTCAACAATGACCCTGCCATGAGCGGAGGCGACGAAATCTGGCAATTCTATGCTCCGGCAGGTACGGAAGGACGAAATCCGGTTCTCACAGGAATGCAGATTGCCCGCGGATTTCAGAACAGCAACAGTCCATGGTTGAACTTCTGGGACGGCGAAAACGGCGGTAAAGCATTGTGGCGCGGTATCCGCGACTGTAATATCTTTCTGGAAAACATCGACAAAGTATTGGATTTACAGGAATATGAAAAAGAGCGATGGGTTGCCGAAGTGAAATTTCTTAAGGCATACTACCATTATTACCTGCTCAAATGTTACGGACCAATACCAATAGCTGACGTCAACCTGCCTATTTCGGCAGGCGTGGACGAAGTGAAAGTATATCGCGAACCGGTGGACAGGGTGATAGACTATGCTTCCGGTCTGATGCTCGAAGCAGTGGAAGATTTGCCCGACGTCGGCGAACTGATGCAAGGTACGGAAGCCGGCAGAGTCGATAAATTGGCCGCCTTGAGCATACGGGCCGAACTGTTGCTCTTTGCGGCAAGTCCGCTATTCAATGGAAATACGGATTACAATAGTTTGGTGGACAAACGCGGCGAACAGTTATTCAATCAGACTTACGACGCCGGCAAATGGAAGCTTGCCGCCGACGCCTGCAAGGAAGTAATCGATTTGTGTCATGAACGGAATAAGGAACTTTACGATCAGATTGATCCCATAACGCTCAATGCACCGGAACAGTTTAAACAGGAAACGATGTACCGGCAAACAATCTGCGACCCGTGGAACAAGGAACTGATATGGGGAAATACGAATAATGACTACAGTCATCTTTCCGGTTCGTCGCAGCCAAAACTCATGCTGTACACGTCGAGCAGCGGTTTCGACGCCACCTCGTCTCAATGGGCGCCAACGCTGAAACTGGTAGAATCCTACTATTCGTCCAACGGCGTTCCAATTGAGGAAGATATCCAGTGGCAACAAAACGAATGGTATGATAAACGTTATGATGTACGGGACGAACTCTCGTCGGGCGACGAAATCTATCGTGTAAAGGAAGGAGAACAGACCGCCTGTCTGCATTATAACCGGGAGTTACGGTTCTACGCAAGCATTGGTTTCGACAGAGGAATTTACTATGGAGCGGGATATTATATTTTCCCCGACAACGTCAAACACTGCGAGTTCAGGGCCGGTGAATATTCGGGATTTGCAGGAAACCGCAGATATTCTGTTACCGGTTATGCCGCGAAAAAAACACATAATTTCAAGAACGGAATGACGTCGACCACTGTCGAAGCGCCGCAGTATTTCCCGTTTCCCGTCATGCGTCTGGCAAATCTTTATCTGATGTATGCGGAGGCTCTTAACGAATTTGCCGGGCCGGGCGACGAAATTTATCATTATCTCGATCTTATCCGCGCACGTGCCGGACTGGAAGGTGTAGTAGATTCGTGGAAAAAATATTCGAACAAGCCCGACAAGCCAAACACTAAAGACGGACTGCGTGAAATCATCAGGCAGGAACGTACTGTTGAACTGGCTTTGGAAGGCAAACGCTTCTGGGATCTACGGAGATGGAAACAGATAAACGAATTTAACAGTCAGCCGCGGGGATGGAATACCACAGGAGAAACACTCGACGACTTCTATAGAGTAATTGAAATCGCCCGCGTTCCCTTAACGTTTACTGTCAGGGATTATTTCTGGCCCATTAAAGAATCGTCAATTATCAACAACAGAAATTTAGTGCAAAACTATGGATGGTAGTTTAGAGTTGAAAATTGAAAATTATGAATTAAGAATTAAAAATTAGAGTTATGAATACAAATATTATAAGGATTTGCTTCATTATGCTGGCGGGCTTCTTTTGGTATGCCTGCGGCGAAGAGGAACCGATTGGACAACAGGCGACGGATAGTGTTCCGCCGGGTCCGGTGTCGAATGTGCAAGTAAAGAATGTAGCCGGAGGCGCTTTGTTGAGCTATGTCCTGCCCGGCGACGAAGACCTGCTGTATGTGAAAGCCATGTATTTGCGTAATGGAGAAACTTGTGAAAGCCGCACTTCTCTTTACAAGGATACGCTGAAACTGGAAGGTTTTGGCGATATGCAAGCCCGCAAAGCCACCGTGATCGCCGTTGATAGAAGCCGGAACGAATCCACTCCTGTTACGGTAACGATAGAGCCGCTCGAACCGGAAGTAATAACTATCGGCGAAACACTGGATATGGAAACTGATTTCGGCGGAGTAAATGTGATGTGGAACAACATAAACCGTGCGGAGATTTCTGTCGTTGTCCTGCAGGAAAGCGATTCGCTCATGGAATACATTCCCGTCGAGACATTCTACTCCTCGACCGCAACAGGAAAGGCGATCATGCGTGAAATGGATACTGTCACTTACAAACTCGGCGTTTATGTACAGGACCGCTGGGGAAACAGGAGCGAAGTGAAATATTTTGAACCGACACCACTTTACGAAACTTTGTTTGACCGCTTGAAATTTAGCGATGCCACTATACTGGGCGATGCCGGATTTGTTAGCGGATGGTCCCTGTCAAGAATGTGGGACGGCGTTTGGGGAGGCAACACAGGAGTAAGTACCGATGGAAGCGGTTTACCCCAGTCCGTCACTTTTGATATGGGCGTGCTTGCCAGGATCAGTCGTATCAGGATATATCAGCGAGCGGGCGGCAGTTACACGTTTGCCGAAGGCAATGTCAGGGAATTTGAAGTGTGGGGAAGTGAAACGCTTGATCTGACAGGAAATTGGGACAGCTGGACAAAACTCATGGAATGTGAATCAATCAAACCTTCCGGTATGCAAATGGGACAAAATTCGGACGAAGATGTCGCCCGTGCAATGAATGGCGAAGACTTTTTCAATTCGCCGCAGAATCCCAAAGTACGTTACATCCGGTTAAAAGTATTTCGCAGCTGGGCAGGCAATCCTAATTTCCAGATAGCTGAGATACAAATTTTCGGAGACAACAGATGAATTATTAATTAAAGTTAGATGAGTATGAAAAAATTTATAAAACAGATTGCTTTTGCTGGAAGTGTTTTATGCATGTTTCTGTCATCATGTTCGAAAATGAACGATTTACATGACGAATATCTTGAAGGCGAAATTATTTATGCTGCCAAAGTGGACAGCGCAAGTGTATATCCGGGCATGAAACGCGCTGCTCTGAACACGCTGATCCATTCGCAGCGTATCGAAACCGTTCGTATCTATTGGAACGACTATTCCGATTCAACGGATATTGTAATCAATAATCAGGTCGGTGAATTTTCAAAACTGCTTGAAAACATTGAAGAAAAAGATTATATCTTTTATCTGGTCAGTCTGGACAAATTCGGAAACAGATCCTTGCCTTTCGAAGTTTCGGGAAGCGTATATGGCGACAGGTTTAAGAACGGATTGACGGGTCGTGCAATACTGTCGATTAATGCCACAGACGAAAATCTGACAGTCAACTGGGGCGGAACGCCGGACAATGCCATATACAGCGAACTGGTCTATAAGGATGGAGAAGGAAACAGACATACTTTGCGGATACCTCTCAGCGAGACGTCCACGTCGTTTACAGACTGGTCGTCCATAGACAGTTCACGGACAGTTTTCCTGCCGGGAGCCAATGCCCTTGATACGCTTTATTCGGAATGGAGAATTGCTCCGCCTGTACGGGAAAGCACGCCGTTCAACGGTCCGCATATTCTTTCCGCCGCCGCTCCCTGTGAAATTCAGGCGCGGGATTTTGACTATGGCGGCGAAGGACTTGCGTTTCACGAAACCAGTAACCGTACGCCCAACAGCAGCTACAGAACCGAGGCAGGCGACGAACTCAGTAAAACGGTAGATGTTTACGAAAACAGTTATATAGCGTATATCAATCCCGGTGAATGGCTGGTATATACTGTAGATGTGCAGGATGCCGGTCTTTATGCAGCAGATGTACGATTGACTGTAAACAGTTCCTCCGGCGGTGCATTTTATTTCTCGGCGGATGGCATTCCGGGAGAAATGGTAGTTGTACCCAATAATGGCAGTTGGGATGCATGGCTCTGGGCTTTCGAAAGATATCCCGATTTGATTCAACCGACATTCCGTTTGTCGGCTGGAAAACACAAAATCAGGTTTACCATCGGACCGGGAGGATATAACTTGATGGGTTTTAAATTTACCCGCATAAGCGATTGAAATGTCTATAGTTTATAAATAGATTATTGATTGAAAAGAAATGATTACTTTTGTCCACGGATTTCACAAATTAACACGAGTT
>JAISCL010000283.1 GCA_031265585.1 Tannerella sp.
GCGGCGGGTTATTTCCCGGCAGGGCGGCCGATGCTGTAGCACGTGAAGCCAAGCTCCTGCAATTCGCCGGCGTCGAAAATATTTCGTCCGTCGAAAATCAGCGGGGAGCGCATTTTTTCCCTGACGATGTTCCAGGCCGGCAGGCGGAATTCTTTCCATTCGGTGACGAGCAGCAGCGCATCGGCTCCATCGACTGCGTCGTAGATGTCGCCGGCATACGTGATGCGGTTGCCGATCCGGTGACGGGCTTCGGGCATGGCGACGGGGTCGTAGGCGACGACTTCGCATCCGGCCTGCAGGAGTTCTTCGATAACGGTCAGAGCCGGAGCTTCGCGCATGTCGTCCGTTTCCGGCTTGAAGGCCAGGCCCCAGACCGCCACGCGTTTTCCCGTCAGGTTGCCTCCGTAATGCGCGCTCAGTTTGCGGAACAGGATCAGTTTCTGGTCTTCGTTTACGGCCTCGACGGCCTGCAGGATGCGCATCGGCCAGCCGTGTTCGCCGGCCGTCCTTATCAGCGCCTTCACGTCCTTGGGGAAACAGCTGCCGCCGTATCCGCAGCCGGCGTACAGGAAGCTGCGTCCGATGCGGGCGTCCGAGCCGATCCCGCGGCGCACCATGTTGACGTCGGCGCCGACCGTCTCGCACAGGTTTGCGACGTCGTTCATAAAGCTGATGCGTGTGGCAAGCATTGCATTTGCGGCGTATTTGGTCATTTCCGCCGACGGCACGTCCATGAAGATCACCGGGAAATTATTCAGCAGGAAAGGCCGGTAGAGTTTCGTCATCAGCGCCTGCGCGCGTTCCGTCTCGACGCCGACAACGACGCGGTCGGGATTCATAAAATCCTTCACCGCCGCTCCTTCTTTCAGAAATTCGGGATTGGAAGCGATGTCAAAATCAATTGACACGCCCCGGAGGCGTTGTTCTTCGGCAATCGCCTGCTTGATTTTATTCGCCGTCCCGACGGGCACGGTGCTTTTCGTGATGACGAGCACGTATTTCTTCATGTGCCGTCCCACGGTGCGTGCGACGTCGAGGACATACGTCAGGTCGGCGCTTCCGTCCTCGTCGGGAGGCGTTCCGACGGCGCTGAAGAGCACTTCTACGCCGTCCAGCACTTCTGTCAGGTCGGTCGTGAAATGCAGCCGGCCGTTCCGGTAATTTTTCAGTACGATTTCTTCCAGTCCCGGTTCATAGATCGGAATCCGGCCGTTGCGCAGGCGTTCGATTTTATTCCTGTCCGTATCCACACAATAAACATCCGTTCCCATTTCCGCAAAACAGGCGCCCGTCACCAGGCCTACATATCCGGTTCCTACGATTGCTATTTTCATCTTTTTTCCTCGAGTTAATAAGTTTGTTAAAAGTTCATTTTTAAAATAATTTGGCAAAGGTAAAAGATTTCGTTTATCTTTGCAAACAATTTTGCCGATTATAATAAGAGGGCAATATATTCGTTATAAATAAAACAGCGCTTTTATGCAGAATTTTATAGACAGACAATTTTTCAACCTGACGGTCTTCACCCTCATTTTCGGGGTGATGTTTTACGACGTAATTCACAATCTCGGCTTCAGCTATGTTGACGAGATTTGCGCGGTTTTGCTGCTGCTGCTCTTCGGATACCGGGTGCTGCACACAAAAGGCTGGGAATTTAACCGGATGTTCCTTTTCGTGTCAGGCATTTTCCTGTTTTACCTGATTTATTCCTTCGCCATACATGCCAACACAAAAAACGCCATCCTGACCGATTTCGTCATCCAGTTAAAACCGTACCTGGCGTTTTTCTGCGTCTATGCCATACATCCCAAACTGACGGACAACCAGCGGAAGATAATCCGCCAGCTCATCATGCTGTGCAGCCTGTACGTCCTGCTCATCGGGGTGGCTTATCATATCTATTATGAAATCATCCTGTACGCCTTCGGACACATGTCTCGCCTGGCGACGGCATCGTCCATACTGGCACTGCTGTATCTCTACTGCAGCGATTACAGCAAGACGGACAAGATGATTTTCATCCTGCTCCTATCTATCGGCATACTGTCCGGCCGCTCAAAGCATTTCGGCCTTTTCGCAATCTGCCTGCTTATAATGATTTATTTCAACAAATCATTCAAAATGAAACTGAACGCTCGAAATGTGGCGTTTATCATAGTTGCAATAGCATTTGCCATATTTGTCGCACGCGAAAAAATATACTTCTACTTTGTCCTGGGAGGATTCGGTGACGGACATACGGCGAATGACTTATACGCCCGAATGGCACTTTACTATTTTTCCCTGCCAATATTTATGGATTATTTTCCTTTCGGATCGGGATTCGGCACATACGCCACACATGCATCCGCGCTTGATTATTCGCCCATATATATAAAATATGGTATGCAAAACATGCATGGCCTGACTAAAGATGCGCCGGCTTTTATTTCCGATACTTATTTCCCGGCACTGGCGCAATTCGGTATTGTGGGAGTCATCTTATTTTTCACATTCTGGATACATCTTGCACGAAAAGCCATAAAAGCGTACCGGCTGGATTGTCATAAAGAGGCGACAATCGCCCTCATTATTATTATTTTCTTTATGATTGAAAGTACCTCGGATTCGACCATGACGCATAACCGGGGGATGTTTATGATGATGATACTGGGATTGCTTTTCAGCGATATACACGTAAAACTTTCCAATTCAGCGCGCGATACGGATGAGGATTCTATTGGTTAATAAGTTCTATTATCGCAGAGGAGGCGATTGCACGGCTGTGTTGAGTACGGAACAACTGCTCAGAGCAAAAGGGCATGAAGTGGCCGTATTCAGTACCAGACATCCGCAGAACGAAGCGTCCCCCTGGGAAGAATATTTCGCCGGGGAGGTCAAGTTTGCGTCTCCGTCGATGACAGAGAAATTATCGGCAGCTATACGTCTGTTTCATTCCGGTGAAGTATCACGCAAGTTTAATCGGCTATTATCCGATTTCAAACCCGATATTGTTCATTTACATAATATACATTCCTATATCTCGCCACTGGTGGCGGAAATAGCTCACAGGAAAGGCATACGCGTGGTATGGACATTGCATGATTACAAGCTGCTCTGCCCTACCTATTCCTGTTTACGCAACAGTAAGATTTGCGAGGATTGTTTTCAGGACAAATCGAATGTTTTCCGGCACTGTTGCATGAAAGACAGCCGTATTGCCAGTCTTTTAGCATGGCTGGAGGCGTGCTGCTGGAACAGGAAAAAACTGTCGGGTATTACCGATTTATTTATAAGTCCAAGCCATTTTTTAAAATCAAAAATGATTGAGGGCGGGTTTGTTGCCGATCAAATTGAGGTGTTGCACAACTTTTTGCCACAGGAACTCTCCATGTCGGCGGAAAAAGACGATTATTACTGCTATGTCGGGAGAATCTCCGAAGAAAAAGGCGTTGAAACACTGCTCGAAGCTGCCGGACAAGTGACGTATCCTTTAAAGATAATAGGCGGAGGCCCCTTGCTTGATGCATATCGCAATAAGTATGCGAATAAGCAAATAGAATTCCTTGGTCATTTAAAACCTGACGAATTATATTCGATCGTACGAAAAGCCCGGTTCCTTGTAATCCCTTCCGTATGGTATGAAAATAATCCATACAGCGTCATCGAAGCCCTTTGTATGGGAACCCCGGCGCTTGGTTCGCGTATAGGAGGCATTCCCGAATTGATTGAAGAAGGAGAGAACGGATTTTTGTTTGAGGCCGGAAACGTCGCTGAATTAAGGGATAAGATAGATGACTGTTTCCGTTTTTTTACAAAAACGTATAATTTCAGAAAAATAGCGGAAGATGCGCAAAATAAATTCGGTTCCGGGACGTTTTATAATAAACTGATAAAGATTTATGACCATTAGACCTGGCAAACCTACTGATATATGTATAATCTTGACGTATCGCTGTCCGATGCGTTGCAAGATGTGTAACATCTGGATGAATCCGACAAAACGTTCAAAAGAGATTACTCCGGAAGAGATTATGCGTCTGCCTTCTGCCAGGTTTATTAACCTTACGGGCGGCGAACCGTTTGTACGCGAAGACCTGGAAGAAGTAATACGCGTGTGTTTCACAAAATCTCCGCGTGTTGTAAT
Source organism: Tannerella sp. (assembly GCA_031265585.1). Lineage (GTDB taxonomy): Bacteria > Bacteroidota > Bacteroidia > Bacteroidales > Tannerellaceae > Tannerella. Next base: position 4,127 of record JAISCL010000283.1, read on the forward strand.
TTCCACTTCGGGATGGCTGGAAAACCGCATACTGGATATTGCCCGGAAATTTCCCCGTATCGGAATACGGATAAGCATCGAGGGCTTATCCTGCAAAAATGATGAGTTGCGCGGGCAGAAGGGCGGGTTTGACAAAGGCTTGAATACGCTGCTGACACTCAAGGAAATGGGAATTAAAGATATCGGTTTCGGCTGTACGGTATCAAACAGTAATTCCAGGGACATGCTATCCCTGTACCGGTTAAGCCGTGCATTAGGGCTTGAGTTTGCCACCGCCACATTCCATAATTCCTATTATTTCCATAAAACGGACAATGTTATCACGAACAGGGACGAGGTATGCAGCGATTTTGAGAAACTCATCAATATGCAGCTTAAAGAGCCTCATCCCAAATCGTGGTTCCGTGCATTTTTCAACATGGGACTGATTAATTACATCGAAGGCAACCGGCGATTGTTGCCGTGCGAAGCGGGAATGATAAACTTTTTCGTCGAACCGTACGGCGACGTCTACCCCTGTAACGGGCTTGAAGAACGTTACTGGAAAGAACGCATGGGGAACATCCGCGAAACGCCGGATTTCAACGAACTGTGGAATAGCGAACAGGCAAGGACGGTGCGGGAAAAAGTCCGTACATGTCCGAAAAACTGCTGGATGATGGGCACGGCAGCCCCGATTACGAAAAAATATGTACGTCATCCCCTGCAGTGGGTTCTTAAAAACAAATGGAGAACGTTGACCGGGAAACCGGCCTGTTTGGATAAACGCCGGTATGATGTAGGACAGGACCCGCGGCAAGGCGATTTAAGAGAAGGTAATGAACCGTGAAAAAACGCTGAAAATAGCCGTCGCCGGGACGCGCGGGATACCGGATATTCAGGGAGGCGTCGAAACACACTGCCAGGAACTGTTTCCGCGCATCGCATCAAAAGGTTTTGATATCATAATCATCCGCCGGAAAAATTATACGCACGACCACCTTACTTCCTATAAAGGTGTCGTCCTGTATGACATCTGGGACATCCGGAAAAAATCCCTCGAAGCTATCGTTCATACGCTCTGCGCGATATGGGTGGCCAAATGGAAATTTAATGCCGATATTGTTCATATCCATGCCATAGGGCCGGCTTTGCTTGCCCCGTTTGCCCGCCTGCTCGGGATGAAAGTCGTCTTCACGCATCACGGCCCGGATTACGACAGGGAGAAATGGGGGAAAACGGCCAAATTCGTGTTACGGTTGGGGGAACGCACGGGATGCAAGTTCGCGAACGAAGTAATCGTAATATCAAACCCGATTAACGACATCATAAAACGCAAATACAACCGTATGGATGCACACTTGATTCCGAACGGCGTCCCCGCGCCGGTATTCATCAATGATCGCAGCTATCTGCAGGAAACGGGCGTCGAACCCCGTAAATATATTTTTGCCATGGGGCGGTTTGTTCCCGAAAAAAATTTCCATGTCCTTATAGATGCCTTTGCCGGACTGAATCGACCGGATTATAAACTTGTCATAGCCGGAGACGCCGACATTGAAGATGAATATTCAAAAAAATTGAAATTATCGGCTAAGAATAACGGGGTGATACTGACAGGTTTTATAAAAGGCGATAAATTATGCGCATTACTTACACATGCGCGCCTTTTTGTAATCCCTTCATCACACGAAGGATTACCGATTTCCCTTCTGGAAGCGATGAGTTACAGATTGCCCGTTCTGGCAAGCGATATTCCGGCCAACAAAGAGGTGCACCTGCCGGCGTCGTGCTATTTCCATTATGACGAAAAGATCGTGAATAACCTGGCGCAGGCATTGTCGCACAGGCTCGAAGACGAGTCCGTCCCCCACTACGACATGACGGCATACAATTGGGACAGGATAGCGGAACAAACAACAGGCGTGTATTCGAAAATATAAACTCTTGCATGTCGCAAAAAATTTTGTAACTTTGAGGCTTCAATTCCGGACAGTAAATATAAATTAAGGATAGAACAGATATGAAAACCATTGTCAAGTATATACAAAGACTTCTCAAAACCAAAGAGATCCTGATGATTCAAAATGAATTATTAAGGCGTTTGCTGTTAAACAATCCAAAATATCTTGAACCGAACAGGCTCGAACCGCATGGCTTTAAAGTGTATTCCCAGAATGATGAAGACGGCATCATCCAGGAAATATTCAAACGTATCGGTACGGCATCCAAAACATTTATTGAATTTGGCGCCGGAGACGGTATGCAAAACAATACGGCTTATTTATTAATGCAAGGATGGAAGGGGCACTGGATTGAAGGCAGTTCTGCGTTTGTCGCAAAGATTAAAAAGGTATACAAACGCGCCATTGACCGGGGTCAGTTGTTTGTTGAAAGTTCTTTTATAACAAAAGACAATATCAATTCATTACTCGGCAAACATTTTACCGGGGAAATTGATTTATTAAGCATTGATATTGACGGAAACGACTATTATATGTGGAAAAATATCAGCTGTATAAATCCAAGGGTGGTCGTCGTTGAATATAATGCGAAATTTCCTCCTCCCTGTTCGTCCATTATGGAATACGACGAGACTCACCAATGGGACGAAAGCGACAAAATGGGAATGAGTTTGCAGGCGGCTACCGATTTGGGAGAATCTTTGGGGTATCAATTAGTTGGGACAAACCTGAACGGGGTAAATGCATTCTTTGTAAGAAAAGATATCCTGCAGGAAAAAGAAAACGCTCTTTTCCCTTTACCTGCCACCGCTGAAAATCTGTATAATCCCGCATGTTATTTTCTGAATTGCAGTGGAGGACATCCTGCCAAACATTTTTTAGGGTAAAATACCCGTCGTTTTATTTGATGCGTTTATATTCTTCCTGAAGGGAAACAAACAGATCCTTGAAAAACAAATAACCGACCGGTAGCACAAGGGTGAGAACAAGTATTCCTATTGCGGCGTATAATTTCCGGGGGCCAAGAGGTCTTTTCTTAACGTATGCCGGCTCAATAACGCGTGCGCGGTCGGCTTGTTTACTTAACGAAAGCAGTGTTTCTTCACGCTTCTGCAAAAGCATAAGATATAAACCCTGAAGGATTTCCTGTTCACGGCGATAATTTACATATTCACGTTCTTTCTCCGGGATTGTTTTCATTTTCGAGAACATCTGTTTTTCTTTTAATTTCAGATCTTTCAATGTTTCATCCGTACTTTTCCGGGCGTTTTCGATCATAACAAAAACACCGCTACGAAGGTTTTCTACCCGGTTGTCCGCAGCCTTAAAAAGGACATTTGTTTCATTTGAATTTTTCAATAACCTGTCGCGTTCAAGAAGCGCTTCGTTATATTTGGCAACTGCTCCCGTCTCTCCATCTGCCGTAAATAAAGAAGGAACCACATTGTATTTATTAGCCGGATCTTTTATGTATTCATTGAGCATGTTAATAAGGCGGGACTGTGATTCAACTTCCATGATTGAAGTTTGCAGCTCTTTAATTACTTCGCTATAAAAAGCGACGTCCGATTCCAGCAAAGTCATGTCATTCTTCGTTTTATAGGCCTGTATATCAAGTTCTACTTTTGCCAGATCCGCAGCAATCAACGAAATGCGACCATCCACAAACTCCATTGTTTTGTTATCTTCGGTTTGCTTGTACGACGCTACGTCTTCATTATACTTCCTTATCAGCGTATTCAGCATATCTTTCCCTCTTTCAATAGAATGTTCGCTGCAACTCATTTCAAGAACATTGGATGAAGTGGAAATATCTTCTACCAGTATACTTTCTTTCAAATCTTCTGCCATCCAGTTGACCGGGACACATCGAATATTCAACTTGAATGATTTTTCCGTCAACGGCACATCGCCGTAATCAAGCGTAAATTCATCCGAACCTGTTTTAATTTCCGCCGGCAAAGAAGCAAATGTGAATGTCTCATTAAATCCGCTCCGGTTTCTCGCTTTTACCTTTATATTACCCGGTACAAAGGATACCGCAAAACGGTATTCATCGTTAAGGTTTGCCATCGTGACCGTATCGGCAACCAGCTTCAGCGGCGCATCGTGATACATATTATATAATGAATACGGTCTGGAATACAATACATTCAAGCCCAAATCAAGAATCATCATGCGCAGCATCCTGACTGACGTTATAACAGCCATCTCGTCATCAATACTCACGCCTCCTCCTCCTCCGGCAGAGATGCCGAAAGATTTCATCAAACCGCTCGCTTCACCAATCCCGAAACTTCCCATACTCGATTCCTTTTCCGACTGAAGCTTGACGCCGGCCATAAATTCATACGTGCGGGGATAAAAAGTTAAATATAAAACGGCCGGGATAAATGATAATATAAAAACCAGCAGGAACAGTTTCCACCGGAGAATATATTTCACTGCTATACCCTTTAATTCGATTGTTTCTTTGTCTTTGTTTTCCATAATTCACATTGTGCTCAATTCCTGTTTTGAGCTCTTATTGTTAAAATAGCAGAAGATATTGCCGAAAGGGAAGATACGATAACCGAGATCATAGAAATCCTAAAGTTATCCTCATTACTGTACCTCGAATTTCTCTTTTGCGCCTTGTTGGGCATCACATAAACCATGTCGTTTTGCTGCAGGTAATAATAAGGTGAAGCGAAAATCGCCGGATCGGTCAAATCCATACACACCTGTTCTTTTTCTCCGTTATTATCCCTGAGTAACCAGACATTTTTCCGGTCGGCCATTATGGTAAGATCGCCCGCCATAGATATCAAATCAAGAATAGAAATACGCGGAGTCTTTATGGTATATAAATTTGCCAGTTTGACTTCCCCGAATATGCCGACCTTGAAGTTGGCAATCTGAACGTTCACGACTGCCGTAGGTGCCGATTCCCGCACCTTTTCTTCCATCATCCGGATTGTTTCATTAACGGTCATACCGGCAACATGAATGCGTCCCAATATCGGGAAATTGATAAACCCGTCTTCGTACACAATATATGTAAAAAGGTTTTGTGTAGTTGCAGAGATCCCTATTTCTGCCTCGCCGGGCAAATAATATCCGTAAGGCGGCGGAGTAAACGGTGCTACACTCTCCCGGTCCGGAGACGTGATGTTAATAATTAAAACATCATCAATACAGATCCTGGGTACATATTTCTGCGCCATCGCCTGTTTCTGATCTTCCGTAAGATTTTCAATCCCCTGAAAATAGGACACATCTTTCGGCGTTCTGCAGGAATTAAACAAAAGCATCGAAAACACTACAGTCAAAAAAAAATATTTCATAATTACTTTTTTTAAAACGGGTGCAAAGGTATAATATTATTTGACATTATAACGAATCTATATTCTAAATATTGTTCCGGCATTTCATTTATCATAAGTCAGCGCAATGTGTCAAACGATTTTATCTCCGTATTTCGCCATTTCATTTATTATATCTATTTTTGCCCCGGAAAATACAAAAAAATGACAAAAAAGAGAATACTGTTTATCTGTTCGGAAGCCTCGTCGGGAATGATTCCGTTTGCATCAAACATTATACAAATCGCATCCGAATCTCCGCTGTTAGATGTTTATGCTATAACAGTTGATTACGATAAGTCATATATTCCGTACCTTCACAATCTACCGGAAAACAAAATTTCCTTTCTACATGTACCACATAACAGATTTAAAAAATATATCAACAAAATATATGCATATTGCATCTTGCGCGAGGCCGAAAAAATATGTCACCATACTGAAATCAATATAATACACCTGTTAACGGGAGATTATACTTGCAACAGGATTATATCCCGGCTTAAAAACTTAGCTGAAGTTTATTACACGGTACACGATTTGCAGATACACGAAAAAGTTTTTAAGAACATTAAAGAACGCATGTCTTTATACTATATGCAATGGAGTGTCAAACGCAATATGAAACAGGCAAAAAACCTGGCAACAAACAGTAAAAATCAATATTATTTAATAAAAGAACTGTATCCGCAAAAAAATATATATTTCCACACGTTCCCTCCACTAATTACAGATTCCATATTAAGCGGTAATAATACGTGTCCTGAGATTAAAAATATGGACAAATACATTCTGTTCTTCGGCAACATCGAAAAATACAAAGGTGTAGAATATTTGTACAGTGCTTTTAAAAACAACAAGAACTTGTCCGGATATCAATTAGTAATTGCAGGAAGCGGAAACATCTATTTCCCTCATGCCAACGATGCCGGCATCATATTTATTAACAGGTATATAAAAGATGATGAAATAAAATCATTATTCGAACGTGCAATATGCGTTGTATATCCTTATATATCAGCTACGCAATCAGGCGTGCTCACCCTTGCGTACAAATTCCGGACTCCTGCGCTAATATCGGATATTCCCTTTTTCAAAGAGAACGCCAATGAAAACTGTTGCCGTTTTTTCAACTGCGCCGACACGAATGATTTATCAGAAAAACTTGAAGCGATGCTGTTCGATACCGATTTGGAATCAATCAAAACCGCACAAAAAAACTATTACGAAGAACGTTATTCCAAAAATGCAATGCGGTCTTCCATAGAAGCTATCTATTGACTGTATTTCACACGGTGTAAATTTGTGTATCCGTCATTATGAGTTGCAGGCAAAGCAATCATTAATCTGTCCGGATTGCTCGTTATTCTTCATCACAATGACGGAAGCTGACAATACGGTTCATTTCCATGCGCGTATCAATCCTCTTCTTAAATAGGGATATGACAGGTCTTTATCTATATAGAAGATCATATATCCGGGGGAATGGGTTATATTAAAGTTTTTTTTCGCGAGGAGGGCGGAAAACTCTTCATAATCGTGCTGCCGATGATAAGTGCATAAAGCTATATGTAATTTCGGAGAAGTATTTATGATATTTACGGTCCCCTCCAGCAACCGGCTTTCATATCCTTCTATATCTGCTTTGATAAATGTGGGAATTTCCTTGTGCAGAAAAAAATCATCTAACGTAATTGCATGCTGGCCGGTTGTGTTAGAAACATATTTTGAAATGATTTCGACCTTTTCGCTCCAAGGTTTGAAGGTGGCATACAGAGGTTCCAGCCATTCAAAATCCGGCTCAAACAGATATATTTTTTTTACGGAATCAATGATGCTAAGCGAAAAGAATCCTTCTGCCGCGCCAATATCCGCTACAATACACCCTTCCGCAACGCAAAAATCGTCCGACA
>JAISCL010000360.1 GCA_031265585.1 Tannerella sp.
ATATCCCGTGGAACGTCTGCGAAGACCCGCAACTTCCCGAGCGGCTGGCCGTCCTGCGCGACGCCGGTTACACCGGATATTACAGCGTGGAACATCACTCCGGGAAAAACGAATACAACCTGGTGGAAGCGCAACTGGGCAAAGTAAGGGCAGTATTGAGAGACCTCTATACCGTTTAATAGCTTTTTTAGGATTCATAACAAAACACATTATATCGTGCACGGTGCGTTTTGTGCATTGTGATAGATGGCGCGCAGTGCACAAAACCAATCTGTGCCGGTTTATCCGGACTCAAGTCTTTTGGCTTGTAAAAAATCTTGGGAATCTTAATAAAATCGTGGTTCGGAAAGAAATTTGTCGTATTTTTGTGGAAATTTATTGATAAAGAATCGTATGAAATCATTCAACAAAACAGGCCCCTGCGACCCTCAAAGACATTACATGCTACCGCCCGAAGAACGTTTGGTCGGAGCAAGTTTGAGTCATTATATTGACGAACAACTCTACTGGGTGCTTCACGCGCCGCGCCAGACAGGGAAAACGACCTTCCTGATCAACTGGATGCGCGAATTAAATGCTTCGGGTAATTATGTCGCCTGCTACGTGACCGTGGAACGGTGTCAGGGCATTCCGGATATTGAGCGGGCAATGCCTGCAATATATGAGGCAATTCGCCAGAGTGCGAGGCGTGAAAGTTTGCCTGTACCTGAAATTACGACAGTCAATTCGACAAGTTTGCTGGGTGCAACTCTTGAGGAATGGGCAAAACTTGTCGCTCCCAAGCCTTTAATTATGCTTTTCGACGAAGTGGACGTTCTGACAGGTGAGGCGCTGATAAGTTTCCTGCGGCAGTTGCGTGACGGCTTTGCAACCCGTGGAGTGGGAATATTCCCCATATCCGTGGCAATTGTCGGCATGCGCGATTTGAAGGACTATCTTACGCAAAGCAAAGGCGGGAAAGCGCTGAATCCCGGTTCACCGTTTAACATCAAGGAAGATTCCATCCTGTTAAAAAATTTCTCGGAAGAAGACGTAGCCAGGCTTTTTGCTCAGCGGACAGCCGAAACGGGACAGCAAATTACACAGAAGGCGCTGGATTATGTCTGGGAACAGTCACAGGGGCACCCGTGGATTGTCAACAACCTGTTCAAACGCGCTACGATCAAAATTCTGGATGAAAAAAGCACGGAAACAGTCGAATTAAAACATATTGTCGAGGCGCGCCAACAGATGATTGATGCGCGCGAGACACATCTGGATTCGCTGGTTTACCGGATGCAGGATGCAGCGGTGAAGCCGGTCATTGAGACCATCATTTCGGGTGAAATGAACATGGATTTGAATCTCGACAGTCCGGGCGTGCAACAGGCGATGGATTTGGGACTGGTGATGTTTGATACAAACAAAGGCCTGACCATCTCCAACCCCATCTATACGGAAATCCTTACGCGGGTTGTAAACTCAAGCATGCAGATCATGATGCCTCCTCCGTCCAACTTCAAATGGCAGAAGCCGGACGGCAGTCTGGACATGGACAGCCTGCTACAGGAATTTCAGCAGTTCTGGCGGGAAAATTCGGAATTATGGGAAGAGAAATCTATTTTCCGGGAATCGTTTCCCCATCTGATGCTGCTGGCCTTTATGCAGCGGCTTTTGAACGGAGGCGGCAGGATTAACCGTGAAGTAGCTGCCGGAAGCGGGAAAATGGATTTGTACGTCGAATACCAGGATTATAAATGTATTATGGAAATAAAAGTGTTGCGTGACAAAAAAGGCTATGAACGCGTTTTAGCGGAAGGACTGCAACAGATAAAGCGCTATCAGGACAGGAAAGCGCCCGGTTCGCCGCTCTATCTGCTCATCTTCGACCGCTGCAGCAAACGAAAGAAAGCCCCCTGGAACGAACGTATCACGTGGAATGAAAACGTTGAAGGGGTTACCGTGGCAGGATTATAAAAAAAATACAAAATGAGAAACATTATCAAAAGCTCCGTTACTAAAAACAAAATTCCGGTTATCCGTATTGTGTTCATGTCGTGCATTCGTTTAATTGTGGCAGGTATGCTGTTACTGTCCTGTACGGAAGGCGGCAGGGTATGGATTGCGCCTGCGCCTGAAGGCGAAGCACTCAGCCGCGACTTTGAAATGACGGTGAATGGCTGTCCGGCGCCCGTGTATACGGCGCGGGTAGCGCCTGTAGAGAGAGAACTGCGCGACAAAGCCATGGACGACAAGGCCAATTCCGCGCTGTATTATGACATGGCTTCTTTTGCCTGTTTCGAGATGGAGGGCCGGGTAGAGGTCAGGGTGACGTACAGGGAGGACATCCACACGGTGAAAGTGTTGCCCTCGGCGGACAGCATTTGCGCACGGGTCAGTGGACGGACGGCCACGTTTATGATGAATCGCCCGCGCTATCTGACGGTAGAAGTCAACGGTGACATGTTTCACTCGCTGCATCTTTTTGCCGATGCGCCCGAGACGGATATTCCGGATCGAAATTCGCCGGACGTCATCTTTTTCGAGCCGGGTATCCATGAGATTTCGCATCTGGAGGTGGGGGATAGTCAGACGCTCTATATCAGCCCCGGCGCCATCGTGCGAGTAGTGATTGATCCTCAGGAACCATTCTCTATATCAGGCTATTCGGGACTGAAGAACTATGCGCCGGCCATCCGTCTGAAAGGGAAAAACATCCGTGTCTGCGGGCGGGGCATTCTTGACGCAACGGGATGTACGACACACGCCCGCGAGATGATTACCGTTTCGCCGGGCAGCAAAAACATCCGTATTGAGGGCGTGGTAATTCGCGATTCGCCCGCATGGACGGTGCCGGTTACCGGTTCCGACGGCGTGAGGATCAAAAACCTTAAGCTGATAGGCTATCGCGCCAATTCGGACGGGATTGATATCTGCGGCAGCACGCGGGTAGAGGTGGCCGACTGCTTCTTCCGCACTCACGATGACCTGGTGGTCGTCAAGACGCAGACCGGTATGCCACCGGCCAGTGACATTCATGTACACGGTTGCGTGCTGTGGAATCAGTGTGCGCACGCGCTGAGTCTGGGGGCCGAACTGCGGCAGGACGTCAGCCGCGTGGTCTTCGAGGACTGCGACGTGATACACGATGTGGGGCGCGAGTGGACACTGCGCATCTACCATTCCGACAAGGCGACCATCAGCCATATCCGTTTTGAGAACATCCGCATTGAGCAGTCCGTGCGTCTCATCTCGCTCTGGATCGACAGGGGTTACTATTCGCGCGATGCGGAGCGGGGCTATATCCATGACATCACCTTCAGGAACATTCATGTGACCGGCGGCGAGCCCCTAACAGTAGAACTGCAGGGATATGACGAAGAACATACGGTCAATGCGGTCATGTTCGACAACGTGACGCGCTATGGTAAGCCGCTGACGCGCGAGATAGTCAAAATGAATGAATTTGTGGAGAATATTTCATTCAAATAAAATCATTTAAACATAGATTGATTAAAAATAAAACAGAACGAAGATGAACAGAAGGAATTTTATTCGCAAAAGCGTTGCGACTGCAGCTGTTGCGTGTTATGGAGTGAAAGGGATGGCATGGCCGGACGTGGCCGCGCCCGGTGCGAAGAACGGAAACAGGATCGGCATCCAGTTGTACAGCATCCGCGAGACGTTGCCCGCCGATAATGAAGGATGTTTAAAGAAACTTTCGGATATGGGATACTCCTGCGTCGAAGCGTATGGTTTTGACAGCCACACATTCCTGAAAAAGCCTTTGAAGGAATGGAGCCGGATGCTGAACGGCGTGAATATGCAACTCTCCGGCACGCACTGCGGTACGGGCCTGCTTCCGGCAGACGTGCAGGCCGGGGAATGGGACTACTGGCGGAAAAGCATCGACGAAATGAGCGCCGCCGGAGGCAAACGGCTGACGCAGTCGTTCCTGCCGGCCGGAAAAACGGCGGACGAGGTGAAGCGCACAGCCGAACAGTTCAACCGCATCGGAGAATTGTGCCGAGTGGGCGGCATCAAGTTCGGGTACCACAATCATCACTCGGAATTTGGACGGGTGGACGGCGAGGTGATCTACGACCTGTTGCTCCGGAACACGGATACCGGGCTGGTATTTTTCCAGATGGATCTGGGGCACGTGGTGAACGGAGGCGGGGACATCCTGGCGTATCTGCGAAACTATCCGGGACGCTTTCTTTCGTGGCATGCCTCCGACTTTAAGAAAGAACAGGGCTACACGGAAGTGGGGCAGGGCGATGTTCCCTACGATGCGCTGTTTGAACAGGCCGCATCCTACGGACTGGAAGACCTGACCGTCGAGCAGGAAACGGAAGGCGACATCTACGCATCATGCAGGAACGACTTCGATTTTCTGGCCAAGTATCCCTGGACAAAAGCGAAATAAGCAGCGCATTTCCCTCCGGAGAACGGGTGGCAGAGGCTATACTTCTCGACCACCGAAACGATACCGTAGAAGGGCTTTTCAGGATTCATAATAAAGTCATTTATACCGTGCACGGTGCGGTTTTGTGCATTGCGGGACAGGGCGCGCAATGCACAAAACCGATCCGCGCCGGGCAGATCAATATCTTAATTTTATTCCGGCATTGGCTACGAAGCCGTCGAGCGGTGCGTAGATGTCTTTGAAGACGGGGCTGGTCACTGTGCCGGTGTAGATTGTTCCGAAGTGTGTTTGCCGCGTGTCGGTGAAGTTTTCGAAGTTTACGAAAACCGACAGGTGTTCCCAGATTTTCTCTACCATTGCGCCGAAAACCCAGTAGTCACGCCCGTGAGAGCTGTCGTTCAGCAGTTGCTGGCTGTTGTAGTAGGCTTCCAGGCCGGCGCGCCAGCGGTCTTCTACCTCGTACATCAGAACGGCGTTGATGCGGTGCCTGGGGGTCAGCGGGTTTTGACGGCGGCGGTTGCTTTCGCTTACGATGGCGTCGGTGAACGTATAGCCCAGAAAAAGTTTGAAGTCGTCGTATCCGATTTTTGCGTTTGTTTCGGCGCCTTTGGTGTCGATCTGTCCGTCGATATTTTGAAATTGCAGATGGCCGTCGGGCAGAGGGTTCAGCATGAGCGGACGGTTCAGGCAGGTGTAGAAAAAGAGCTGGTTGATGCTGAATGTTATTTCACCGGCAATCGATGTGCGGTAATTAACGTCGGTATTTACGCCGTAACTGCGTTCCAGGCGGTTCGTGCGATCGTCAACCGGCAGTACATTCCGGTACTGTATGCGTTCGCTTTCTTCGGTAAAGATGGTCGGCGTTTTATAGCCCAGTCCGCCGCCGGCGCGCGAAGTCCATTTCCGGTTGATTTTGAACAGCGCGGAAATGCGCGGCAGCAGGGTAAAACCGTAACTTTCCACATAATCGCCCCGCAAACCGCTTTCAAGGCTTAGCCATTCGGCGACGTTCGTGAGGTTTTGTACGAAAACGCCGGTCGTGAGCCGGCTGTAATCGCGCGGAAGGCGGTTGTCGGCCGTTTCTTTTTCCTCGAAACCGTCCGTCCAGAAGTTGGCGCCCGTCACCCACTCCGTGTTTTCGCTGGCGAATGAATAGTTTATCTCGCTGAACGAGGCATTTTGAACACCGTCGAAAACGTAGCCGGGAACGGTTATTTTTCGCCAGAAAAGATTGTAGCCGTTGCGAACGTTCAGCATTGACTTTTCGGAGAATTTGTGTTCCAGCGAAAACTGCGTGCTTATGCGCACGGTTTTGTTTCGCTCGAAATAGCTGTGTTCGTCATCGCCGCGGCCTTTTAGAAAGAGCATGTTGCCGCCCAGGCGGTTTTCAAAGGCCGTGTTAACGCCGAAATCCATTTTTGTCTTTGGATTGAAATAGACAAACAAGCGTGGATTGAACGTGTAGCGTTCCACATCGGGGATGGCGCTCAATCCGGAGGAGGCGGGGTCGTAGGGCCGGCTTGCGTTGCGGGCGGCAAACAGCGTCAAGCCGGTTCGCCGGAATTTCTGCGCAAAAAATCCGCTGACGTCCAGTCCCAGAGCCGACGTTCCGTTGAGCAGGAAACTGAGTTCGCGTTCCGTGTCCGGCGTTTTCGAAATAAGATTGACCAGACCGGCGATGGCTCCACCGCCGTGAAGGGTCGACGACGAGCCTTTGATAATTTCCACCTGCCGGAGGTCGAGCGGCGGGATTTGCAGCAGTCCCAGTCCGCTCGCCGCACCCGAATAGAGCGGCATTCCGTCCCGCAGGATTTGGGTATACCGCCCGTCAAGCCCCTGGATGCGGATGGATGAATTGGCCGAGATGGGCGAGGTCTGCTGCGTCTGGATGCCCGTACTTTCGCTCAGCAACATGCGGATGTCACCGGGCTTCATGCTCGATTTCTCGTCCAGCTCTTCCGCCCCGACAAATTCCACTCTCGTGGGAATGTTTGCGATTGTGCGCGTGCTGCGGGTGGAGGATACGACGATTTCTTCCAGTTCGGCGAAGGCGACTTCCATCAATACTTCTACGGTATCGCGACCGGATAATGGAAACGTGAATGTTTGCCGTTTCGATTCGTAACCCAGGCAGGAAAATTCGACGGTTTGCAGGCCGTCGGGAATGTTTTCGACGGTCACAATGCCGTCTTCACCGGATACGCTCCCGTTCGCAGAGCCTTTGACTACTGCCGAAGCTCCGGTTAGCAGTTCTCCGCTGTCGGCGTCTTTCGTGACGGCCGTAAGTTTGTTTTGTGCGACCGCGATGCTGCACGGCAACAGCAGTGCAGCGAAAAATAATATATTGTATTTCATATTAATTGATAATTGATAATTGATAATTCATTGTGTAACTGATGTTGCGCAATCACGGCCATGACAGTCAAGTAACCGCGCTCTCATTGATCTGTAGAGACGCGATGCTTCGCGTCTCTGGCGATGCTTCGTGTTTTCGGCGATGCTTCGTGTCTCTGCCTAAGAGGCTGGGCAGGGGCAAGCCCTGCCCCTACAGTCCTGCCTTTCATATCTTAATTGAAAATTGAGAACAGTCATTTTCAATTTTCAACTTTATTTATGCATCCCCTTTAGGGGAATGTACAAAACCACCCTGCGCAGTATAAACTGATCAGGTAAATTTTGGCGGTTGCCGGATTTCTTCACAAAAAGCAGTGGAATAAGGTTGTACCTGAGAAATCGGAATGACCGTTTGAATCGCCTGAGCAGGCAATATTGTCGCTTGAGTTACAAGCTCGAAACCGTGACATGACCCGCACGCATAAAACGGCGAACAGCAACCGGAACAGTAGCCGGCATCACCACGATCCGAAGCGGAACAGTCGTCATCGTCATCGCACTCCGAACCGGACAGGCAGATCCGGAACATACTCTCCCCGTACCGTTCCCATGCGGGAGCAGCGACGGAAAAGACCGTAACGGTCAGGAGCAGTATGGCGGCAAAACGCTTCATGATGCAAAGATGACTTATTCCTCAATCAGGCTTAAAATTTTTTCTTCCGGTTTGTTCCTCATATTCCTGAAATTTTTTTGCAAAGATACACGATGTATTTTACAAAATACAAAATCAGCGATCTTTTGCATTTAAAGAATACAGTTTTTTCTTACTTTACAAGCTTTCCAGGTAGCATTTGACGAAGTAAACCCAGGGATCCAGCCTGTCATACAGTTGTTCCGTTGCAGGAAACGGGATGAGAACGTCCGGGGCAATGCCGGTATTGTCAACCGGGTTTTCGGGCAGCCGCTTTGAACGTGTCATGGGACACCACAGGCGATAACTGTTTGACAGGAGAAGACTTGACGTACCGTTTGAATAGTCGAGAATACCCGCCGTGTTGCAGTTTCCAAACAAAGTTACTCGGTCACTTTCCCTGGCGGCCAGCAGAAATTGTTCCGCGGAAGAGGCGTTTCCCTCATTAATAATAATCCCGACATTCCGGGGCAGGGGATAAACCGTATCTCTTTCAACCATTGTATTGTCGCCTGCATTGTATGGATGCATTACAAAACCGCCCACATTTTTTTTCATGGCGGCCACTAAAGACTGCGTCCATTTCATGCCTTCTTCGCCGTTGCGAATGTCTCCCTTTCTCATGGCATTTTCGAAATATTCAATGTTGCCTTTGGAGGCATACCATTCCACGCCTTTTATATCGTACGGTTTGGTATAAATGATTTTCGCCAGCTCCCGGTAATAACCGTCCTGTCCGCCGCCGTTATTCCGGATATCTATGATCAGATTCGGACGGCTCGCAATATCGTCCCAGTGCTTCCTTACAAGTTCATTGCCCGTATTATCGCCGAAACCCGGTATTCTTAAATAACAGGTACTGTCGCTCAGGCACATTGCAACGGGATACGTGTTTTTCCCGTTGGGATATTCAGACACATAAGAAGATAAAAGCGCTTTATCCGGAATATCGGAACCGGTTTTACGGACAAATTTTGCATCCCCGTGAAATTCCATAATTTTCCCGCGTAAATGCAATGATGCCTTTGTTTTATAAGTCTCCCTGTCCTTGATTAGGGAATGGTTTATGACGTCAAATTCCGTGTCGCTGACCGGATTAAATTCGTAAACAACCTGTCCGCTTTTCCAGCCCTGCTTATTGACAACCACGCCCGCGTATTTTTGCCCGTCCCCCGTTACGGTAAAGGTTTGCCGGTATCCTTCCCAGACACCTTCTATTCCGCCAGCGTTTTTTGTCGCCTGCTGCAAACTGTCAACATTGACAGGCAGGTTTTTCCCGTAAGTCGAAACGTCCATGATTTCGGACTGCCGGTTACTTGCTGTCCCGACGCGGCTCACGTAGAGATGATGATCCTTGAAAAAGTCGGCATATTCGTTCAGGTAATCGATGCAACTGTCGGGATGATTCGTAATTTTCCGTCTAATCTCCTTTTCCAGCGCCGTGAGCCGTGTACGGTTTTCGTTTGTTACCTTGTCATTATATCCCGGATAATCGGCCCGGATTTTTTCTACCAGGAAATCAAAATCTTTCAAACAGTCTGCAGTCTGCGACCTGATGGTCCCGCTGACGGCGAGGGTGAGAAGTACGGTTAAAAATGTTTTCACTTTCACGGATATTTTATTTTTCATTGTGCAAATTGATTTTCATTTCTGCGGAATTTACAAATCCGGGGACTTTTCTTTCATGAATGGCATGTGTTTTAGGCAATCTTCGGCTGAAGAAAGCGCGCCGGGGATTTCGCGGGCATGGAATGGCATGGTTCCGGAGGGATCGCCGGGAAGGGTGGCGGAGTCGTATATAATGTTTTGTTGCATCTATTTATTGATAAAAAAGCTAAACATGGCGGCAAATGTATGGATAAATTTTTAATTGTGCAACAGGTGGAACAGTTAAATATCTTTTTTATCAGTACTGCAAAGCCAGTTCGCTGTTCGAGCCTCTCTCAAAAAAAATGACTGCAATTATTGCAAATCCGGAAAAAAGTAATAAATTTGCGCCGTGTTTAAATAAACAGTATAAAAAAGACAGTACAGACACTCCGGCAGATGCGAAATATCCTTCGCACCTGCCTTTTTGTTGCACTCCTGGCAACGGCCGGCAGCTATGCGTATGCCGACGGCGACATTAATATCAGTACCGGCGAAGGCACCGACACCGGCACAAGCTGGAATTTCGCAAACTCCACGCTCACCATTACGGAAGACGACATGTACACCATCACCGGCAGCGGACAGACCGGCAACCGCATCCTGGTGAACCCCGGCGTAAAGGCGGACATCACGATCGAAAACGAAAACATCGTCAGCAGCGGCATCGTTTTCCACATGACCGGCGCCGAGGTGAACCTTACCCTTTCAGGCAACAATGTCCTGAGAAGCGGCAGTAACTATGCCGGCCTGTCGGCAAACACCGGCGCTACGCT
The DNA here is from genome assembly GCA_031265585.1 of Tannerella sp. Taxonomy (GTDB): domain Bacteria; phylum Bacteroidota; class Bacteroidia; order Bacteroidales; family Tannerellaceae; genus Tannerella. The sequence goes on from JAISCL010000360.1 coordinate 9,857, forward strand.
CGTGATTACTGCCTCATCAAACGGCTCCCTGGAAGCCCGGGGCGGCAGTGGAGGCGCAGGCATCGGAGGAATATACGGTAACAGTAACGGAAACATCACCATCAACGGCGGTACGATTAACGCATACGGAGCTCACGCAAGCAACGGAGCCGGAACAGGCATTGGCTCCGGTGGCGGCAGCGCCAACAACAACGGCACCATCACCATCAACGGTGGCACGGTCTATGCCGAGAGCAATTCCAATAACAATATGGGTAGTGCAGGAATCGGGGGAAGAAACAGTGGCGGAACCATTATCATCAACGGCGGCACAGTAACGGCACGTTGCGCCAGTGGTTCCGGTGCAGGCATCGGCGCAGGCATTACAGGTCCTTCAGGTGGAACCATCACCATCAACGGCGGCATCGTGACAGCCTACGGCGACAACAGGGGAGCAGGCATCGGCGGCGGTTGCCCGCCTGATAACAACTATCAATACCTTGCCTCGAGCGGTGGTAATGTCACCATCAACGGTGGCACAGTCACAGCGAACGGTGGCGGCAGCGGTGCGGCCATCAGCGGTGGCAATGGTGGAGGAAAGCTCACTTCAGGCGCCCTCACCGTCAACGGCGGCAGCCTGAAAATGAACAATCATAGCGGCACCGTACCGAAAAACGGTGCAAGTGCGAATGTTTACCTCAACACCCTCGCGATAGGCAATCCTGCCGTGGCCAATAACACGACGATTACGGCAGGCAGCATCGACGGCACGGCCTGCAGCGATGGGATCCCTTCCGGCGGCAGCTACGGTATCAAGGATATGCAAACCCGCGACAACGGCAGAGTCTACCTGTACCTTCCGTCAACCACAGGCAATGGATCTGTGGCGCTGACGGCAAACGGCAAGGAATACAGCACGAGCTACACCCGTGGCGTCAGTCACAGCAGCTCCCAAACGCTTTTTTTACCCTACGGCATTGCCTTAAACAGAACCGGAATATCCAATTTCTACGCAGGCTACGGCTACGATGCGCAAACACAGCTTGATTTCAATGTGATTAACATAGGGAGCAACAACACTGGCGATCTCACCATCGAACTGGACGGCACAAACCACGACAGGTTTGAGCTTTCCACATCCTCGGTTCCTTCCATAACCACCGGCAGCAGTATGGGCGGCTTTACCGTCAAGCCGGAAGCAGAGCTTGCCGTCGGAAGCTATACGGCAACGGTAAGGGTATCGGGTGACAACAACATCAACGCCTCCTTCGACGTAAACTTTACGGTGTACAAAGCCAACCTGACGGTCGCCGACCTCGGCTTCGACTTAGCGACCCATGTCACCTACAGCGGCTCGCCGCAATCCCTGAAGGTCACTGCACCCGGGATCGTCGGCGCCGCAATCACAGTATATTACAACGGTGACCCGGCCGAGCCAACCGGTGCAGGCTCGTATCCCGTCACGGTCAACATCGACAGGGGCGCGAATTATGTCTCCTACATCAACCTGTCGCTCGGTGGAGACTTCGTGATAGACGGAGCCATTCCGGAAGTCACCGACCTCGAATTTGACCTGCACGACGTCCCTTACGACGGCTCGCCGCATCCGCTGACGGTCGAGCCAAATCCGGAATTAACGGCCTCGGCAGCACAATCAAAGTATATTATGACGGCGACCTGCCCCCGCCGACTGCTGCAGGCACATACTCCGTCACGGTCGACATCAGCGAAGGCGCTAACTACACCGAAATCGCCGGCCTGTCGCTCGGAGACTACACGATAGCCGTGCCGCCGGCCACCGCATTTGACTTCACCCTGAGCGATCCCGTCTATGACGGCAAGCCGCATCCGCTCACGGTCACCGTCAACTCAGGCGCCGCCGGCCTCGGCCCGATCTCCGCCGTAAAATACAACGGCAACGCCACCGTCCCGACCGCCGCCGGCACATACGCCGTCACGGTTAACATCGCCGCCGGCACGGTCTACGCCGCCATTAACGACCTGCCGATCGGCAGCTTCACGATAGAACCGGCCAAGCCGACGCTCGACGTCCTTGACTTCGACCTGCACGACATCCCCTGCAGCGGCACGCCCTGGTCCGTACCGGTCGAAGTCCTGAAAGATATCGAAGGCCTGGGCGAAATCATTGCAATAAAGTATAATGGCCGCACCACCGTACCCATTGATCCGGGCGAATACACCGTCACGGTCGATATTGCCACCGGCGCCAACTACGCCGCCGTTACCAACCTGCCGCTCGGCACGTTCATCATCCTCGAGCCTACGGTACCCATGCCGACCCACTACAGCGTGCAGTTCCCTTCCGCCGAAGGCCTGACGACCGACCCGCCCGCCGGCACGTACCGGGTCAACAGCGGCTCCAACTTCACCTTCACGCTGACGCCCGACCTCCCCTCAACGGACGGTACGCCCCCGCAGGTACAGACGAACCGCCGGACGCCCGAACGCCCGAACGCCTCCGGCATCCGGATCACACCCAACGCGGACGGCAGCTACACGGTCGTCATCCTCGCCATCCGGCAGAACATCGACGTCACCCTCGCCACCGCCGCGGACAGTAAGTCCGGCCCCACCGCCAACGAAGCCGTCGCCGCCGGTCTGACGCTCAGCACCGCACCCGGTGCCATCGTCGTCGCGAACAGCCGTCCCGCCCCGGCCACCCTGTACGTCTACAGCCTCGCCGGCACGCTCGTCCGCCTGACGACCGTCGCCCTGGGCACGACGCGCCTCTCCGTCCCGCCGGGCATCTACATCGTCACCGACGGCAGTACATTCCACCGGAAAACGGCAGTAACGCGGTTTTAGTTGAAAATTGAAAGTTGAAAATTGGCCGGACTTCCGTCCCCGTTTTTCAATCAAAAAGTCCCGACATTCACGTGCCGGGACTTTTCCGTCGAATAAAAACTCCCCGTGGGGTGGTGATTTTTCATTTTTCGATAAGCTTCGCCAGACGGGCTTTACCTTCGATGGTAATCCATCCGAACAGCAGTCCGATAAATCCGTAAATCATTTCAACGGTTGTAGCCGTACTGAAAGTCGCTTCGGGAACATACGTCATGATCCCGAAAAAACAGCCGGACGCGACAAACATAGCCGGAATCAAATCAATCCAGGGCATTTTTTCCAGGTAGAGAACCGCGAAGACAACAATAAACACCGCCAGCGGAACCGCAAAAAACACCGAAGGTATCAGACCGGCAATCAGTATGATCCCGACAGAGAACGTAATGCCCACGGCATAGCCGATAAGCGCCCGGACGCCGCCTTTCAGCGTGCACCCCGAAAAGAAATAAACGGCCCACGCTACAAATGCAATGTACGTGAATCCTTTTTCCGAACCGATCGGCATAGCGCTTTTAAGAAGCTGGTCTATGCAGACAATAATTAACGCCAACAGTCCCGTATACGCAGACCCGACAGCAAAAGAAAGTTTTTTCATGCGAAATTCATTTTTAATTTTCAGTAAATAATATAATTGATCGAATAATTGATTTCCGGATATTAAACACGCATAAAGAATAGATTTTCCCGGTTTCACCGGCGCCTGATTTATTTTTCATGATGATTTAACAACGAAAGTGCAAATATATTACATTTTTATGGAAATAATAAAATAATTGCCCGGATTATATTGTGCGCGGTGCAGTTTTGCACAAAACCAGCCCGCGCGAAGTATAACCTTTTTATTCGGATACGAACTTTTTATCTGCTCTTTTGCTTATTTAATACGGATTATCTTAATCGTTATTAAAATAATTTCGATAATTCATGGAGAATTGAATTGGTTGTCTTATTTTTGCGATCGCTATTCAATGATCGAAGATGAGATTTTATAACAGGACAAAAGAATTGGAGCTACTGGGCCGTACTTTGGAGCAATCGAAGAACAGCTCCTGTTTTACCGTGATGGTGGGTCGCCGCCGCATCGGTAAGACTTCTCTTTTGCTGGAATCCGTGAAGGAGCAAAAGTATCTTTACCTGTTTGTCTCCCGTAAGAGCGAACCACTTCTTTGTGATCAGTTCCAAAAAGATGCGGCGGAAGTCCTGACGATGCGGATCTTTGGAAGTATTACCCGCTTTCGCGACCTTTTTGAGCAACTGCTTGTTTTTGCGACAAAAGAGCATTACACGCTTATTATTGATGAATTTCAGGAGCTTGACAAGGTAAACCCGTCTATATTCAGCGATATTCAAAACCTTTGGGATAAGTACAAAGACAAGGCGCATATTCATTTCATTGCTTCCGGGTCGATCTATTCGTTGATGATGAAAACTTTTGAGAACAGGAAGGAGCCTTTGTTCGGGCGGCTTACTTCAAAAATAACCCTGCAACCTTTTGCCGTGAGTACGGTAAAGGAAATCCTGAACGACTATCATCCCGGTTATACGCCGGAAGACCTGCTTTGCCTTTATATGCTCACAGGCGGGGTTCCCAAATATCTTAACCTGCTGATGGAAGCCGGAGCCGTAACGAAAGAGAAGATGCTGGACAGGGTTACAAGTCTTGATTCTCCTTTCATTGGAGAGGGGAAAGATTTACTTATTTCGGAGTTTGGAAAGGATTATGGAACTTATTTTTCGATTCTTCAATTAATCGCATCCGGGAAAAATACGCAAAGCGAGATAGATTCTATTATCGGTAAAAATACGGGCGCCTATCTGGCCAATTTGGAAAAGGAATATTCCCTGATCATAAAGATCAAGCCCGTATTTTCCAAACCGGGAAGCCGGAAAAACCGCTGGGGCCTGAATGATAACTATCTTCATTTCTGGTTCCGGTTTATTTTTCCACATGAGTCGTTAATCGAAATGGGAAGATATGATATGCTCCGGGAGTTGATAAACAGGGGTTACGAGCAATACAGCGGTTTGATACTTGAAAAATACTTTCGAGCTAAAATAGCGGAAGGAGAACAGATAACAGGTATCGGCAACTACTGGGACAGTAAGGGTGAAAATGAAATTGACCTGGTAGCCTTGAATGAATTGGATAAAACAGCTATTGTTGCCGAGGTAAAACGTAATCCGAAGAAGATTGATTTTAAATTGCTTCAAGCAAAAGCCAATTCCATAAAGAAGGAACTTTCAAAATACAAAACTGAGTTGAAAGGGTTGTCTATGGACGATATGTGATTTTTTGTGGGGGTATAAACATTTGGTGCGGCGCGAAAGCAACAGACCGGTTACAGGAGGTTCTTCGCATTTTTTCAGTATATTTGCAAATACAATTATATTATGGACATTATTAAACTGGAAGGAGAGGACAGGCGGCTTTATGATCTGGTGGCGCATCTTGTAATGAACGGGAAGGTGCTGGCATATAATCTGAATTATCCGTACCGGACCTCTTCCGATTACAACTGGTTCGTCGCCACAGACGGGGACGGCGGCACCCTTGGCTTTATCCCAGTAAAGCTGGAAGGGGGAAGAGCTAAAATAAACAACTATTATGTGGTGAATGATGACAGCGACGTTTTTTCCGCGCTGTTGAAAGAGCTTGTCGATACGCTGTCGCCCGATTATGAAATTGAATCGGTGACACAGGTGCGGCATATTTCCAATTTTGAACGCAACCGGTTTACCGTTGCACTTTACTGGAAAAGATATGCAAAAATGAAATTAAAAGTATCCGGAGATGAAAAAGAACGTATATGAACTCGCCATGCAGCGGATTGAGATAATATTCAACGAGTTCGATAATATCTATGTTTCCTTCTCAGGGGGAAAGGATAGCGGCGTAATGCTGAACCTTTGCATACGGTATATCCGGGAACACAAGCTGAAACGGAAGATCGGTGTCTTTCACATGGATTATGAAATACAGTACAGCGATACGGTCAGCTACATCGACCGCGTCCTGCAGGCGAACTCCGATATTCTGGAAGTGTACCGTATATGCCTTCCCTTTAAAGTAACCACCTGCACCTCGATGGACCAGACTTACTGGCGCCCGTGGGATGACGACTGTCGGGAGCTGTGGGTGCGCGAGCTGCCGGCCAACAGTATGGGGAAGAATGATTTCCCTTTCTATCACGCGGAAATGTGGGACTCCGAGTTTTATGTCCTCTTTTCGCAGTGGCACCACTTTCTGAAGAACGCGAGAAAGACCTGTTGCCTGGTCGGGATCCGCACGCAGGAAAGCTCCCATCGCTGGCGAACCGTATACAGCAGCAAGCGATATCACATGTACCGCAGCCTGAAGTGGACGCGCCATATTACGAAAGGCATTTATAACGCATACGTGATATACGACTGGCTGACGACGGACATCTGGACGGCCAACGGACGTTTCGGCTGGGATTACAACCGCCTGTACGACCTGTATTACCAGGCAGGCGTGCCGCTGGAAAGGCAGCGCGTGGCCAGCCCCTTTATCCTTGCGGGGCAGCAAAGCCTGCATCTTTACAAGGCCATCGACCCCGACACCTGGGGCAGGATGATCTGCCGCGTGAACGGCGTTAACTTTACCGCCCTTTACGGGAATACGAAAGCCGTCGCACAGAAAACCGTGACCCCGCCGCCGGGACACACCTGGGAAAGCTACATGTATTTCCTCCTCTCTACCCTGCCCGAAGACATACGGCTGAATTACATGCAGAAACTGTCCGTAAGCGTCAACTTCTGGCGCAAACGGGGCGGCTGCCTGCCCGACGAAACGATCGAAAAGCTGCTGGACGCAGGCATTGAAATCGAAGTGGCGGGACTCTCGAACTATCATACGGACAAGCATCCGGTGAAGATGGAATACCAGGATGATATCAGTATGTCCGGCTTCAAGTACCTCCCGACCTTCAAGCGGATGTGCATCTGTATTCTGCGGAATGACCACATGTGCAAATATATGGGCTTTGCGCTGACTAAAAAGGAGATTGAGAACCGGGACAGGATTATGGACTTTTATCATGAGATCATGCATCGTGGATAACGAACAGAAATACACCAGCCCGGTATATGCGGTACAGGCCATACCGGTAGAGAAAATACAGGCAAACGCATATAACCCGAATGTCGTCGCCCCGCCGGAGATGGAACTTCTCGAATTATCCATCTGGGAAGATGGCTATACAATGCCGTGCGTATGCTATTATCTTCCGGAAGAAGACCGGTACGAACTGGTGGACGGATTCCACCGCTATCTGGTGCTGAAAACCTCTCAGCGCATCTACGAGCGGGAAAACGGCTGTTTGCCGGTAACGGTGATCAATAAGGATCTCTCCAACCGTATGGCTTCGACCATCCGGCACAACCGCGCCCGGGGCACTCACAACATCGAACTAATGACCAACATCGTAGCCGAGCTGAAAAAGGCCGGCATGAGCGACGGATGGATCATGAAGCATGTCGGTATGGATCCGGACGAGCTGCTCCGTCTCAAACAGATTTCAGGCCTGGCCGCCCTGTTCGCAGACAAGGAGTTCAGTATCCCGAAAGAGTAGTATTCCTTTGAAAGGCGACTGCCTGAAAGAACTTCTGAAGATCGTTAAAAAAGGGGGCTGCCCGGTTTAACGGACAGCCCTCCTCCTCTTTTAATGTGAAAATTTTATGTATTAATACGCTTTTTCGTTATTCCCGTACGATCACCTTGTAACTCCGGCCTTCCGACAGGATGAAATACAGTCCCTTTGGCAGCGGGATGGCGACCGTTTCGCCAGCGGTGTACGGGCGCGTCGCTACCGGGTGCCCGGTGGCGTTGTAAACGTAGGCGACGCCTGCCGATGTGGCGGTGATGTGGATCTTACCGCCTGACGCCCATACTTTCGATGCTGCGATAGCCGTATTGCCGACGGTGGAGGTGACGGTGATTTCCATATCACTGTCAGGCCGTATAAGTATAGCTGCCGTTCGCATTTCGCGTGGGGGTGAGTTCTTCCGCCGCGCCGTTTACCCGGCGGGTCGTGCTTACGGTGGGCATCGCATCGGAGGGCAGCGTCAGCGTGAAAGTAAAGTAGCCGCCGCTGTTTACGTGATACTCGCCTCTGGTGGGCTGTGAGATGATGTCGCCGGAAACGTGGAGCGTCACTTTGCGGAGAACCGGAGGATTGGAAACCTGCATGACGGTCCGTACGCCCAGCACGAGCGTGGTGGCGGCGTAGGCGGCGCCTTCGTCAAAAATGACGGTGACGGTGTAGTCGCCGGCTTCCACGGGTGGTGCGGAGAGGCCGTTATAGGTCACGGTCATTGCGCCCAGTCC
>JAISCL010000375.1 GCA_031265585.1 Tannerella sp.
GGGATGGTGGGGCACCCATTTCGGACGCCACCAGACCTGGATCAAGCCCGCCAAAGCCTTTTTCACCTACCTGTCACGCTGCCAGATGCTGCTGCAGCAGGGCGCCTTCCAATCGTCCGCCCCCAACATGATTCACCGCACAACGCCCGATGCCGAGATTTTCTTCGTCATCAACCCCGGTACTGCGCCCGTCGACCGGGAATACACCTTTCCGGTCACGCAGCGCATCCCGGAACTCTGGGACGCGGACAGGGGAACCATTCGCGAAACCCGCAACTGGCGGCAACAGGACGATTCGATCCGCGTCAGATTGAAACTGGAGGTAGACCAGTCGATCTTCGTCATCTTCCCCAAACACGCCGGCATGGATTACGGCTTAAAACTGCCGGCCATGGACATCACCGGGAAAAAGACCATCCGGGAGATAAAAGACGGATGGAACGTACGATTCGAGCCTAAACTGGATGAGCCGTTCCGGCTGAAGCTTGATACGCTGACTGATTTCAGCCGTCACCCGGACGAGAACGTGAAATATTTCTCCGGAACAGCCATCTACGAAACAACCATCCGGCTGAACACGAAAGATGCGGACGCGAACAGGCAGATCCTGCTCAACCTCGGCGAAGTGCACGACATAGTCGAATTGACCGTCAACGGCAAAGAGGCCGGCATCCTGTGGTATCCGCCGTACGCGACAGACATCACGCCGTGGCTGAAAAACGGGGAAAACACCCTCCGCATAGCCGTCACCAACAACTGGGCGAACCGCCTGATCGGAGACGAACAGTATCCCGCGGACTTTGAATGGGGCTCGGATCGCGGAGCCGCCATGGGACGCGCCATGAAAGGGTATCCCGACTGGTTTATCCACCGGCAGCCCCGTCCGGTAAAGGAGCGGAAAACGTTTAACGTCTGGTATTACTACCGCAAGGACGACCCCCTTCAGCCCGCCGGTCTAATCGGGCCGGTCGTGCTGGAGGAGGCTTATAATAATTGAAAATTGAAAGTTATGAAAACAGAAAATTGCATCTCAAGGAAAGAGTTTTTGAAAAGGACATCTCTTGGAGCCTGTGCCCTGTCACTCGGATTGCCGGCATTTGCCGGGCAGGACAAACAGGTTCCCAACGTTAACCGGTGGCGATTGTCGTGGCAGCCGGAACGGCCCTGCCGCCTCAGTGCAACGACGCACCGGCTGGCGCAGAGAGGATTGTCCGGGGAATTTGGACGCAGCCTGGCAAATGCCGGCTGGAGTTTTCCGGAATCGCAGGATGCATCCTTATCGGCATCTCAAAAGTATGCTTTGGCAGCGATGAGTGTGGCACAAAATGCGCCTCTCCGGATACTGCCGGGTGAATTGATCGCCGGTTCGGCCACGCTGCTGGAAAGCGCCAATCATGTAACGCCCCTGTTAAACATCGGTTCAACGAGCCACACCACCCTGGGTTTTGAGAAAGTTCTCGGAACGGGATACAGGGGATTGCGCGCCGAAATCAACGAACGGTTGCAGCGGGGCGGTCTGGACGAACATGGAACGGACCTGTTGCAGTCGATGTTAAAGACCCTGGAAGCTGCCTCCGTCTGGCAAAACCGCAATATAAAACTGCTCGAAAAGCAAATGGAAAATGCACCGGCGGAAGATCAGCTATCCTGCCAAAGACTGATTGACACGCTTCAACGGGTTCCCGAACATGCGCCCGGAAGTTTTCGCGAAGCGGTGCAGTCACTCTGGTCGATGTATGCTTTCCAGCGGCTCATGGGGAACTGGTCGGGCATCGGACGTATTGACCGGATGCTTTATCCGTACCTGGAAAAAGATTTGAAAAAGGGGATCATAACAACGGATGAAGCGCGGGAACTGATCGCCCACTTCTGGATCAAGGGAACGGAGTGGATCGGCGCAAGCGCCAATCCCACCGGCGATGCGCAGTTTTACCAGAATGTGATCCTGGGCGGAACGGACAGGGATGGAAAAGAGGTGACCAACGCAGTGACCTACCTTATCCTGGATGTGATCGAAGAATTGCATATCAGCGACTATCCGGCAGCCGTACGCCTCGGCAGGCATACGCCCGAAAAGCTGTTCCGCCGGATCGCCGAAGTGCAGCGGTTTGGCGGCGGCATCGTATCCGTATATAATGAGGATGTCGTGATAGAGGGATTGATAAAATTCGGCTATCCGGAAGAGGAAGCGCGTGAATTTACCAATGACGGCTGCTGGGAAGCCATCATTCCCGGAAAAACGGCCTTTACGTACTGGCCGTTTGACATGATGCAGTCGTTCTTCCGTGCGTTGAATCTTGACCGGGAACAGGAAACGCCGCTTGAATATACGGATTTTAAATCCCTGTACGGGGCATTTGTATCCGAACTGGATAAGGAGGTCGCCAACATGCAGCATGCCCTGGATACCCGCTACAGCGACGCGGATAATACTACTCCGCTGGTTTCGATGTTTGTGGAAGGATGTATTGAAAAGGGGAAGGGATATTACGGGCGCGGCCCGAAATATTCGGTGAACGGGATTCACGCGGGAGGCGTAACCGATGTGGCCAACAGCTTGCTCGTATTGAAAAAACTGGTATTTGAGGAACAGTGCATCGAATTGAATGATTTTGTTAAAATCCTGCGCAACAACTGGGAGACGGGCGAAGGGATGCGCCGTTTAATCCGGAACCGTTTTACGTTCTATGGAAATGATGAGCGGGAAAGTGATGCGATGATGTGCCGGGTGTTTGACGACTATACGGCTATCGTTGCCCGGGTAAAGGAACGGAACGGCGTTTTGCGCCCCTGCGGAATCAGCACGTTCGGCAGGGAAATTGACTGGCGAATGATGCGGAAAGCCAGTCCCGCCGGAGGAAGAACCGGCGATATCCTTGCCACAAACTGTTCGCCGTCTCCCGGAACAGATAAAAAAGGCCCGACGGCAGTATTAAATTCATACTGCAAGATGAATTTCACAAATTGCTGCAACGGAGCCACCGTTGAATTGAAAATCCTGCCCGAATCGGTAAAGGGGGAAAACGGGATCAAGGCGCTGGTTGCACTGGCAAAGGTATTCAGGGAAAAGAAAGGATTTTACATGCATGTCGACGTGGTGGACACGGCCACACTGATTGATGCGCAGATGCATCCCGAAAAATACCCGAATCTTCCGGTGCGTGTCGCCGGCTGGTCGGCAAGGTTTACCACGCTCTGCAGGGAATGGCAGGACATGGTTATTCAGCGGACACAGCAGACCGTATGACAGGACGCATTTTTGACATCCAGCATTTTTGCACGCATGACGGACCGGGGATCCGTACAACCGTTTTCTTAAAAGGCTGTCCCCTGCGCTGTACCTGGTGTCATAATCCCGAATCGCAATATGCAGGAACGGAATGGCTGTTTCATAAAATGCGGTGCGTTCACTGCGGAGCGTGCGAAAAGGCATGTCCCCGGCACGATGCGCACCGCATATTTATGGACGGCAGGTTGAGAAATAAATATTGCCGGGACTGCCTGCTCTGCGTACCTGCCTGTACGTATGGCGCCATAGAGCGTGTCGGGCAGGAATACTCCGTAAATGAGGTCATGGAGGAAGTTTTGCGGGACAGGGCCTACTATACCCATTCAAACGGCGGCATGACCCTTTCGGGAGGCGAAGCGCTGATGCAGGCCGGATTCTCAGCGGCATTATTAAAAGCCGCCCGCGAAAACGGAATCCATACGGCTGTCGAAACTTCGGGCTTCGGACGCAAAAAAGACCTGCGCTCACTGTTGCCCCATACCGATTTATTTCTATGGGATATAAAGATGCCGGACGAGACGCTTCACCGCAAACTCACGGGTGTTGCCTTGTCCCCGATACTGGATAACTTAAAAACGGCATCCGCCTCGGATGCGAACATAATCCTGCGTATTTTGTTTATCCCCGAATGGCACGGCAGCGAAACCGGTCTGCAAACGCTGGCAAACTTACTCCATTCGCTGAACATATCCGGAATAGAAATCATACCCTATCACAGCATGGGCCTCTCAAAACTGGAAAAGCTCGGATTAAAGAACACTGCCGCTTCTTACCGGGAACCATCCCCCAACGAAATCCGGGACTTTGAACAGCGTATTTTTTCTCTTTTGTCCTGAGTCGTGAAAATATTGATTGATATACCCGATGCAAAAGCGCCTTTCCTGTTGGATGTGTTGCGTCATATTTCGTACGTGAAAATAAAACCGATTACCGACAGCAAGGCGCTTCTAATGTCAGAAATAAGGGAAGCCGTTGAAGAAATGAAATTAATCCGGTCGGGCAAGAAGAAAGCACGTGACGTTGAGGAATTTCTAAATGAAATATAGCGTAAAATCCATTGAAGTATTCGAGCGTCAGGCAAGAAGGGATGAAACCTCCACGAGGTTTTCGTTGTGATTTGAACCGGTTTTCTATTGATATGTGTGCTCTGACGGGCAAACGGGCAGGGGACATGTACGGGCAGGGGCAAGCCCAGCCCCTACCAGGTATCGGCGTGGGGGCTGGGCTTGCCCCTGCCCTCCGTCGGGTAAAATTGCCGAATAATCGTGTTTTTAAATTATGCTTATCTAAAACTCAGGTTATATGAATCCCGTGTGAAATATAAATCATAAAAAAACATAAATCTGTTTTTTGTAATAAATTATTGTTATCTTTGCAGCTCATTTTTTAATAAGCGGTATGGTAACAGTTTCAGGAAAATTCTTCTCAGGTTTTGAATTAATTAACACAGATGTGTTGGTTAATTCCGCTTATTTCTTAAAGAGAGAGAAATACAAGCTATCTTATAACGCTCTATAAAGCAGTAAATTAATTTTCAATTCAGTCTTATGGGGTACGATTTAGAGCGCATCATGATTGGTTATTTTGACTGCCTGCGTCTTCCCTATGTCCATGAAACTTCGATGCAAAAATACAATCTTTTTTTGAAATAAGTAAGTAATCAAAATTAAGCGACAATATGCGAGTAATTAAAACGAGTCCCTGTCCAATCGCAGCCAATGCCCTGTTGGTAGCGTAGAAGAGCGTATCAGTACTCACGTAGTCCTGAGGTCTTATCCATTTACCATTCAATATTCTCCGGAGTGTTTCCGCGATGTTC
>JAISCL010000083.1 GCA_031265585.1 Tannerella sp.
TACCTATGGAAAAAGCAAGATAGAAAATGCCCGCTATGCGGTATGCCGATTGACCGTGTTCTGCCATGGAATGTAACCGAAAAGGTTGTCAATGGTAAAATACAAAGGTCTTTGGTGCACGATAAATGTTACAAACAATTTAGAAAACAACAAAATTAGAAGTTATGAGCCGGTTTCAATATACAAATAGAAACTTAGAATTGCTTGAGCCGTATGAGTGGAAACGCTCACGTACGGTTCTTAGGGGGGAAAGCTCCTGTAAGGGAGCTGACCTACCCGATCTGTTCAGGTAGCTGAACCCAAGGAATGCGATGAGGGCGATGGCTGCCACCTTGGCCCACTTCTTTACTTTTGGAGAAATCTTGTTTGTATCCATATCAATACTTGTTTATGGGAAGTTCTTGCCGTTCCCGGTTCAGGGGCAAGACAGTGAAGTGTTCCCACAGGCAAGGTTTTTTGGAAAAATACCGGAGCGGAGCGAGGATGATTTTTTCAAAAACCCCGCCAGGGGCCCGACCTTTCCTGTGGATAAGAACACGAAGCTATCTTTGCCTTTGAACCGGGGACGGCAAAGGGCTTCTCCTCTCCCGCCCTCGTTTTCTTTTATATAAATAAAGCACAGCTACTCACTGTGCTTTTATGCCGGAAGGGGAACCGCCCTTTATTTATTATTTCTTTTTCCTTCCTCCCGCCGGTAGCTTTGAAACCGCTTTTTTCTTTCCTTTCCCCTTCGCCAGGGGGAATGAAAAGGTAATATTGTAATTTTCATCGAAAACCAGTCTTGCGTCAAACGTCCTGTCTTTCTTGCCCTTGAAGCCTTTGATGAGTTTCGTTGAGCCGGAAGCAAGTAATTGCCGCACGTTCCCCTTGGACAGTTCCCTGTTCAGGAACTTGCCGAATATCAAAAAACCGCATTTCTCATTGTCGCATCTGGACAGTTTATGGCGTATTACAACCTTTCCGGTTCCGCATTTGGGACAGGTGAAGGCATTCGCTGCAAGTCCGGGAAATTGTAGCGATAAAACCTCTCTGGTTACCCGGCGGGTATAGCCCTCGATTGCTTTCATAAAAGTACGGGGGGAGAGCGTATTCTTTTCCATACTCGCAAGCTTCTTTTCCCACTGTCCGGCTATTTTTACATCAGCTATCCTCATATCTTTTACGGCGTCATAAATGAAAAGTCCTTTTTCTGTCGGCGCCAGCGATTTGCCATAGCGACAGATATATTCTTCTTTGAGCAGTGTTTCTATTATGGCTGCACGGGTTGCCGGCGTTCCCAATCCTTCTTCTTTCATCGCTTCCCCCGGAGACTCATCCGTTACAGTCTTTCCACACCCCTCCATGGCAGCGAGGAGGGCTGCTTCCGTGTATAGCGGTTGGGGCATTGTCTTTTTCCGTACCAGGCTGTACCCTCCTGTCTTCACGTTCTCTCCCTCTTTAAATTCCGCCGTCCCCTCGTCTTTTTCATCCTCTTCCCTGTCTTGGGGATGGTTAAATACACCCCTCCATCCGGCGGAGCGTATCTTTTGAGAGCGGGAACGGAACAGGAAGCCATCCAGCGAGGCTTCCATCAGGAGCGATTCTTTCTCTCATACCGGGCCAAAGGCTTCCAGCATACGCCCGGCAATTAGATGGTATACTTTTTGTTCCGCTGCGGATAATTCCCCCGGGTAATCCCCTGTGATGATAATCGCAGGATGGCCGGTTATCTGCCTGCCGTTTACAGGTTTCCTTGTCGGGCGGAGCGTATCTGTCCTTTCTGTCAAATGTTTAAACCGGTCCATGCGCAGGATCATACGGAGCAGGGATGGAATTTCCCGGAACATCTCTTCCGGTATATGGCGGCAGGAAGTCCCCGGAAAGGAAATGAGTTTCTTCCGGTACAGGCTTCGGGCCATTTCCTCCGTTTTCCCCGCTGAAAAGCCAAGGCGGATGTTACAGTCTGTTTGAAGCGTGATAAGGTTATACAAAAGAGGCTGCGCCTGGTGAACCACTTTCCGTTCCACTTTTGTAATTTTAGCCTCCGGACAGGTTCTCAGGCGGGTGTACAGGTTTTCCGCTCCGGTTTTTTCCTTCCGCTCATCCATTAGGCGGAACCGGCGGTATATCCCTTCTTTTTCAAGTGTGATATGAAGCTGCCGGTAGCTTGTGGAAACAAAATTCCGGTTTTCCCGGTAACGGGAGCCTATCAGGGCAAGAATTGGCATCTGTATCCTGCCGGGCGAATGGTTTTCCATTCCCGGTGAAGCGACAAATGCCCGGTTTGTATTTTCTCCTATCAGCCAGTCTGTTTTCGCCCGGCAGTCTGCGGCCCTGTACAGGCTGTCATAATCGCTTCCTTCTCTGAGGTTTGCCATCCCTTTTTGGATAGCCTCATCCGTCAGTGAAGAAATCCATAGCCTTTTATACGGCTTCGTATGTCCCAGATAGTCATAAATATATTGGAACACAAGCTGTCCCTCGCCGGATGCTTCCGTTGCCACGATGATGCTGTCGCACTCATTAAAAATCCGGTCGATGACGTTCAGTTGTTTCATCGCCGCTTTGTCGGTTACCATTCCTTTAGCTGTTTTCTTCTGCCGGACGGCCCGTTGGAAGGGGGCAGGTATAATGGGGAGGGCGGAGGCGGAAGACTTTGAATGCTCGTAAGATTCGGGAGGGGCAAGCGAAACGAGGCGTCCCAAAGCCCATGTAACCCTATACCGAAAAGTTGGAACCTTCCGATTTCATAGGAGAAGAGCCTGATATACCGGATGAAGAGGTCGAATCGGCCTTATCGCCCCGGCCTGAAACGTCGGAAGAAATACAGGCGGCACGTGAACGGTTTGAAGAAATGGACGATTTAGCTCCCGCCCTCGATCCCGATTTCTCCTCCGGACTTACGTATGAAGAAATGGCCAATGCCGTAGGGGTATTAACCGTAGAGACGGATAATGAAAAACAAATCATCGAAGCGGCCAGAACAATACACCGCCTGCGGGATACCGACCTGTTTGAGTTTATCACCCACCAGGTAAGCAACCTGGAGAATGTGGAAAGGCTGATGAACGACTGTCTGGATGATAATGGTATGCCGCTCCCTATAAGAAAATCAAAGAGAAAGACAGACCTGCTGAGTTCTTTTGATCTGAACAATTTTGTATAGGGGGTGGCGGCTCAAAGAAGAGTAGTATCTCAAAAAGTAGGAAAAAATGGTAGTTTATCAATCAGATAAACTACCATTTTCTTTTTAAAGCTACTACAAAACTTTAAGTATTTGTTTTAAACAGGATACTAAGTGAGTTGAATTTTTCGATAGCGATGAAATCTTCGTCAGGAAGTTCGTTAGTTGCTGCATCACTATTACTCAAATATACACTTATGAAAATATCAGCTAAAGTCTTGCATGATAAAAAAACGAAATTAAGCGAAAAGGGGCGTTTCTATTCGGCTCTTTTTGTTTACCCGGAGAATCTACTCATATAAAGGTATTAATACCCATGTAAGTACTCTTTTCATTATCGGACAGGATAAAGTGAGAATCTTCCGGCATCAGGATATATTCTTTAACCGTAAAGACGTTGCTTGGCAGAAACAGTTGGCACAAGCGCTCCAGTATTTGGTCGCCCAAGGCATTTTTGAGGAAAAATTGCATTTTTAAGGCGGATATGGGACCGATGGTAATTTTCATATCATACAGTCCGTCATCAAATGTATTGCCCAGAATAAAGTCTATCCCTATCCTGTGGTCGTCCAGTCTGGATTCAATCGAACCGATCGTTTCCTTCCGGGCAAGTTTTATGTTTTTAAGGTGTACGGGAACGCCAAGAATCAGCGACAAGGCTTCTTCCACATCCGGTCGGGATGTCCTTATTCTATTGATAATCGGAATAGTGTGTATGAAAAAAACCGCCTGCTCGCTCTCCAGCAATTTAAGAACAGGCCAGTAATGTGAAAACAGGCCGATGAAAGAAGAGTGGGTAAGTTTTTTATCGTACCGGAGTTCATGAAGATAAATATCGGACAGAAAACGGTCTGTTTCAATTTCAAACAATTGAAAGAACTTTCGAGCGAAAAATTCTTCCCTCCGGTGGATTTTCATCTCATCAAGGATGTCTTCCTTGTCTTTATTCAGCCGTTTATTAACAGGCTGGTGAAAAATACCTTCCGGCAGGATGTCATAGATGCTCTCCCTGTTTGTCCGTATATAGAGATAATCGGCAAGGTCGCCGGCGGAGAAGTGCAGGGATATGTCTTCCACATCTTTTGCAAATCCCCTCCGGGCAGCGCTATCCCGGATAAGTATGATTTTAGACGAATCAAACCCCTGCTCCACCAGATTCGCCACTATTACCTCAGCTTTGAAATCCGTTGCCAGGCTGTTGGGATTTTTATCAACGCTTTCGAGTTCCAGTATATTTTTTGCCTCCATCGGGAATATCCGTTTTCAGTCAATAATTGTCCAGCCTGTTTTGCGTGCGCCGGTTTCCTGTTTTTGTATTTTCTCCGACACAACAATGTTTTCTTTGTGCTGCCCGATGTATTCCAGCGTACTTAACTTTATCCACAAGGCTGAAAAAACGGATAGGAAGTACTCTGTTTTCTCCATGATAAGGCGGATGTTATGATGGTCATAGACAACTTCGAGCATCTCGGTCAGTATCTCTACAAAATTACCCGGTGTTACATCGCTCCATTCATAGAAATATTGCAGCATTTCTTCCCGTTGTTTCTTGGGAATAAAATTTAAAGACACAAAACACATATGTGCGAAGGATGAAAAAATATCTGCAATTTCAATCGGCGCATAATTCCTGCCCATATTTCTGTATTTGAAATAAACGGAAACGATATAACCAAGAACATGTTCACACAGCAGTTGGGTATTTTTGGCTATTGTGATCGACCTGTCGTTTTCCAGTATTTTTTGAATGATCTTTTGCGATGCAACCTCTATATCATTCAGATATTTACCGAAACGTTCGTAATATGTTTTCAAATCCGGATGGCTTAACATGGTCATGCAGGGAGGAATATAGGTTTTATCCACCTCGTACATTTCTCCTTTTTTAATGATTCTCCCGATAATGAGATGATGCATTCCCAGTTCTTCCACATTAATCTGTCCTATTGGTTTGATGGACAGGGTATATGCCCTGTCAGCGAAGGGATGGCGCGGAGGTGTTTCATCCGGATCGGGCGTTCCGGTCGGAACACGTCCGAACGGATGAACAATCAGTATAACGTCCCATTCATCCTTATTGTTACTTTTACTGTCCTTTTCATCAAAAAGATAATCCAGTTTCAAATAATTCCTGTGGTTGTTCGGATTAATATCAATCCTGCATCCTCCGGAAGTAATGGCATTACATCGCCTCAATTCTATTTCAACACAATTGGATATTCGTTCTGTTATCTCGAAATCACCGGATAAAGTCTCGCCTTTACAGGGAGGCAAAAGCCCGAAATTATAACCGGTTAGCCTGCTGTTCACCGAGTCCCGGATTGTATCAATCATATAATCTTCAGTTTGCACCAGGTGTTCTCTCGATATTTTCATTCCGTCAACCCAGTTGACCAGAGTTTTGCTGATTGGGAAAAGCATAGTTGTATCTGTTTAATTAAATAATTTTATTCATTGCTATCCGTCGCGCTCACCCGTTTGGCGACAATAGTATATTTCTCCTTTATTTTATTCTCACTGATTGACAAGTCGTAATCAATATATTTACGTGGATGGAAAAAGGAACGTTTTATATAGAATATCCATCCGTAGGGATTCGTTTCGTCACTGACTTCAATCGGATTGGAAGGAAATTTCACGTTATAATCCGCCAGAAGTTTATTAAACCATATACCTACGGGCATATTATCCGGCGCCTTGGCTTTGATTTTTGTGGGGATGTTATCATTTGTTGTTTTGAAAAGTTCCAGTTCCATGACAAATAATTTGTTATAATCTATCGCATCAAAAGAAGAGAAGTCGTTATTATCGGAATATTTCCAGACTTTATAAATCTCCAAAGGAATGGACATGTATTTGTTGACGGTTTCCCAAAACAATGGCGGGAAAATAAACGTAAGCAGGCAAGTCGATGCCCACAGCCCGTATTTCAATTCGTTGCATAAATTAAAGATCACGGAAAAAAGAGCTGCACCAATGAACATCATCAGGATTTGAACGATAAAAAGTGTCCAAAAGGAAGTTCCTTTTTTCATTTTAACCAGGAAGCTACGCGTAATCGACACATTAAAGTATCCGCAAATAAGATATAGCAGTTGCAGTCCCAAATAAATATACGGCATAAACCAATAGTCAACAAAACCCAGCAACGCCGGCAGGCAAAGCAGGACAGAACCCAGCAGCACGTAAAAAATAAATTTCCTGTTGCTAAGCAATTTGTTCTTTTTGGCCAGAAACCAGCCAATAAAGCCCATCAGTATCATCAATATGGGCATTAACAGGTAGGATAGCAGGAATGTTGAAAAAAAACTGCTCATGATTTTTGTTTTATGGTTATGATTGATTTGTTATGAAAACCCTGTAATTGTACGTTTCCGGTGATTTATCCTTCAACAGGTTCAAAAGTTTGTCCGATATTTCCCGGCCGGAAAAACGGCTCAGGTGCGACTTCAGCGTTATGAACACGTCAATGGAGCGTATTAAGCCTTCCTTCGGCCGGAGGCTTGCATAAACTCCCTTTTTTACCGAAACGGAGGTAATAGCATCGCCTGCCTGCGCAAAACAGAAATTGACGATGTCTTCATCGGTATATATGCGGTCGCGGGTAGTGAGCATGTATTTGTACATGTCCATTGCGTTCGACTGCAAATTCCGTCCTCCGTAACCGGACGTCAGTGAGACGGCCGTATCGGCGCTGATACGGGAATCAAGCGGGGAAAACCTTGTCCCGGCTTTGATATTATTCGCCAATTCACAATTTGTTATCCAATAATCTATGAATACCGTTTCTCCCACATCATTTGTATCCATAATCAAATAGGAGGTTATATCCCTGTTCGATAAGTTTGCCCCCTCCAGTTTGTTTTGTATCAGTACGATCAACTCGTCTATTTTTGATACCAGTTCATTCACGAAACCTTTACCCGCCATGGCAAACGAAGCGCTTTCCTCCCTTACAATATCGATCATGTTGGAGATATATTCACGTGCATTGCGGGTGTCGAAACGTTCGGCTCCGCCTCTTTTGAGTGTATAGGTACCAAATAGTTCCGAATGGTCGTTACGGAACGGTAACGGCGTATATTGACGGCTGTTGGAGTCCACGACTGATTTGACCGACAGGAGAAACTCATGTTCTTCCATATCAAGGGGTATGACCGAAGTCCATTTGTTTGTCTTGTGGGTTATGGAGTACATCTTTTTGTTGATTACCGGAAACGCATTAATCGACACAAAGAAATCATCCATTATACCCTCTTCAAATCCGGGAGGAAAAGTTACTTTTATCCATAACAGGGAAGGCAACGCCTGACTATTTTTTTCATCAGCAAAAAGTTCTTTCAGTTCATCGGGCAACTGTTTCTGTTTTTCCTGTATGCCTTGAATTTCACCGGTCAGGGTAACAAATTGATGCTGGTAAATTTTTATAATACTTTCATCCGATATGTTTGCCGAATCATATCCGGCAAAAGGCTCTCCCGGGGTATCATCCTTCTCATCCGAAACATAAATGCCCGACCGGGTATTCAATATTTCTCCTTCGAGCGACCATTGTGTATAGGGCAACAGGTGGAGTAATTCATTTTTATTCTCCCTGTTCAACAACTCGAAATAAAAAGACAGGTTGGCAACGCTTTTGACCTCCGCATCAAAATCCAGCCCGATCCAGAGGTTATCGATGAATTTTTCGGAGCGGGAAAGCGACCTTGCCTGAATTTCCTTTGCCTGATCTTCCCCGATAAGGAAAATTTTCCGTGCGCAAATCATTGCCTTGACCGCTCCCCTGACTAACTGAAAATTTCCGGCGGAATAAAAATTCACAGGCATCTGTCCATGTTTCCTGTCAAGGGAAAATCCCGAATCTTTATCAATGGTTGCCGTTTTTTCGACAGGCTGTGCATGCATGATCATGTGCGCCGGACGGACTGCCATTAAAATATCGGGTGTCAACAAAGCGGCGATTCTTTCCAGCAGCCGTGTTTCCATGCTGTTTATCTCGCCCGAAAGTTTGTTTATTTCGCTTGCCAGCGCTTCTATCAACAGTTTTATCAGTGGGTCAAGGTTCTCAACGTTATGACCTCCCCATAAACCGGACGCATTTCTGAACATCCTGTTTTTAATAACTTCCTTGTTGTATTTGTCTTTGTTTTCCATATATATTATTCGGATGACAGGGGACCCAGGTACAGTGAATAGTAAAAGCAGCATTTCTTTTTTGTGCTGGCTATTATCGAATCCACTTTAATATCCACCCGTTTACGAATGGATACTTCTCCCGAAAATTCATGTTCGTTTTTTATGTCTAAAAAACTTACCCGGGGATTTACATTACAGATCCGGGGTTCGTATTTGCCGATTGCTTCTGCTATGTAGCGGACAAACTCCCCTTCCCACTTTTGAACGGATACGACACTCTCAAAGTCCAAATCCCAAATTCGGCATCCATAGCCGTAATCATATTTGTGCTCTCCCGGGCAGGTAGTTATGATCAACTCCAAATTATGGTCAATAGACTCCTCTTCCGTGCATCCGGGCAAATCCTTCGCGTCGGATTCAAAGAGCCGTGACAAAAGCAAGGGTAACCTGTAATATTCCATTATACAAATTTTCAACTTACATTTTATGGCAACATACCCCTGTCAATCCAATAATATGTTTCACCATTGGATTGAAACGCTATTTTTTCAGACGTTCGCAGGTCGTCCAACTTCTCCCGTTTATCCTTCAGGTACAGCACCAGCATATCCAGTTCATAATCCGTCATGTTTTTCTTCCGTTTAATATCACGAATTTTGTAGGTATTCATCATTTCTGTTTTGACAGGATTGCCCATAATTTCCTTTTCCGCCTGCGCCAGTGAATAATATTTGAGCCGGCAACCTTTTATTTTACATAATTTGTGAATGGCTTTCAATTCCTTTACAAAAGATTTGTACAGGTGGCGGCGTATCTTTCGCGTATTCAGATATACCGGATATCCATCCTTATCCGTCATTATTTCATCCGGGTCGGGAGCCTGGGCCGATCGTTCGTCATCCGGGCAGTTGCATAGTTTTTGCTGTTTCCTTTTGCGGCCTTTATACTTGTAATCAGGCTCATATCTTATTAACAGATCCCAGAATGATACAAGGTCTTCCAATTCGGCTTCCGAGAGGAGAAGGTGATATTTCAGGTTGCTGTCGATGCTGTCTACGGAGACGGGTATACTCGGCATGTAAAAAGCCGGGAGGTCTTGCGTGAATTCTTGGGGAAATTTTTGGTTCAACACCCATGACGCATCACGGCCGTTGTAGTTTACCCACAACGAATCGTAAATGTGGCGATTGTTACCCACTTCATAAAAGGCTTTATAAAGGCTGTTTACAACCGTGTCATTATCGGCTTTCACTTCCATAACCAGTGAATCTATGGACAGGCCAAGCGCGTCGGGCGGCAGGTTTTCGCTTTTGTCCGAAAAGAGGATCCAGCCCTGTGTCATGCTTTTACCGGGATAATCCAGCGAATAGATGTTACGCGAACTTTCCCTGTACCTGTGGGCGGTTTTTACCTGGTCGGCATAGACAAGGCGCTCCCGTTTCAGGATTGATTCATAACGGGCGCAATTATCTATCATATTTTCTATTTGAAGCACAAAATTATTGTCCGGGTTACTCATCACCTCGTTATGAATCTGATAACCCAATATCCTGCAATTGGCATCAGCCATGCGCCTGACAAGGACTGAATCCGCATATTCGCCATATCCGGATTCGCCTATGACTACCAGCAGGTTTGTTTCCCTGCTGTAAGGCTCTGCCATATCTACCGCTTTCCTCAGGCCGCGCCATACATGTTCGGTACCCATGGCGTTATAATATTTTATACTGTCTTTTTCAGTTATCAGGAAATCCAGCAGCCCGGCATACGAATCGGTTAAACCGGTTGATTTTATTTCCGGATACACCTCTCTCCCTCTTCGGGGATAAGCCAGGACCGCTCCAAACCTGTACCGGAAATTATCTTCCCTGTTTTCAAACAGGAGTTGGAGATTTTGGATCACATTGACAATCTCCGGGAAATGATTCAATGTCTGCTCCTTCCCTTCAAAGACAAAGATAATATTCAGGTTTTTCATGTCTTTCTCCAACTGTTTAAAATCTTCATACATGACTTTGTTTCCGTTCACGTTAAGAACATAATTGAAACTTTTGTCGATAACCGGAGCCGGCAGCGAGGTGTTGAAACAGATCCGGCCCGAATCACGGACGTAGGAACGGACCGGGCTGTATTTCAGTGCGGGATTCATAGCGGCATAATCTTCGATCCGGCTGAACGTCCGCTCATCGATGTCAAGCAGCTTCTCTCCCGCCTTATCCATAAACTGAAGGGACGTTGTCAACGTATCCGTTTGGATGGATTCCGTATCGACAAACAGGCGCTGCCCGATTTCTTTTATCACGTCGGCAGATACCCAGCCTATTACTTCTGAAGCGGCGTCAGGCGGCGCCAGTATTGTTTTCGCGGTGACAAGGTACTTCTGCCTGTCGGACGACGATTTTAAGATATAAACAATCTCATGGAGGGGTAGTTTACCGTGTTTCACCGTCAGTTTATCGTCACTGTATGTTATGATTGAATCCTTTTCAAAGACAGGGCCGGGATCAATAACGGCCATGCTGTCGGTTATGATACTGATGGCTTTCGTTTTGAATCCGGTGGCAATGTCGTTGCTTGCCTGTTTGGTCAGCAGCATACGTGAACGATGCACCCATCCGTAATATTCCGCCTTTTTCCGGTTGGTAAACCTCCATGCGCGTGGATTTTTCCCCACCACTTCCGGGTCGTATTTGACTAAGCGCAAATAATCCCCTTTGGTCCTGATCACGAAGAAGGCTTCCATAAATCCCATTTTCTTCATTTTCACCTTTCCTCCCGGATTCTGGTAGGTATAATTTTCTCCCCTGTCGGAAAAGACAATCCATGTTTCCCTGTTGAAATTATTCCTGCGGGCTTTTATGTCGGAATAGCAATAGTTCAATGAATATTCCCTCGGCGTCTTTTTTATACAGGTAAACATGTTTACCGGCCCGCACGAGGAAAACGAAAAAATCGCCAAGATCCAATATAAATATCTGTATTTCATTTCGCTAAATATTTTCATAAAATAAATATACCTGCCTGTTTACCTTGCAATATCGTTTTTGACCTGCATTACCTTAAAAGTCTTTAAGCATTGGCGTTGGGTTTCATCATTGTTTTCTCTGGGAAATACAATCACTTCCAAAATGGTGGTCACCTTCCTGTCGATGATTTTCAATCCCTGGCAATACGAGTAAAAATCATTGCTCTTTTCTTCATTAATGGTAATCAGGATATTCGGATTGTTGCATAAATAGGTATTAAGGATATAATTGTAATGCGTACTGAAGGGTTTGCCGTCAACAATCGCCTGCAAATGTTGCCGTATGTCATTCCCTATCCGGGTGCGTTCGTCATTCTCTTCTTCCCGGTACTTCGGCAGAATGGTAATCGTGTGCGTAACAGGGTACTTTGTGTTTTCGGTCATCAGTTGAACGCTGTGCCTGCCAATACGCTCGTAGGCATAAATGCTTACCTGTTCCCGGGAATCCGTCAATCCGGTTTCTCCAAATTCCCATCGCCATTCCCGCGCATATCCCAAGCCTCTGAATACCACATACTCGCCCTGTATTGCTGTAGAGGGCCCGGCTATTTGTATCAGCGAATCACTGTCCAGGTTGACCGGCGTCCGGACTGTGGCAAGAAATGATTTCTCAATGGAATTATCGACCGTTAACCGGATTTGGTACGTACCTGCTTTTCCGTACCGGTATTCTCCCGACCTTTTGGCGGAAGTTTCCCCATTACCAAATTCCCAGTACCATTGGGAAGCCAGATAGGTACTGTCCATGTAAAAAACGGGATCACCCAGATATAACTCCAAAGGGGTGACAAGCGCTTCCGGCTCCCGGTTGTTCAGGAACAGACGGATAATCAACGCCACTGCCAGGCAGAAAAAAATGGCGATGGCTATTATATAAATTTTTGATGTACTGATTTTGTTCATACCGCATAATTTATCTTTTCAACTTGGCAAAGTCATCTTTTTTGTTCGCCAAACCCAATTCACATTCTTCCAGATTCCGGGTAAACTGGCCGATATTCTCCTGAATACTCCATAACGTTTTCTTGTCTGCGTACCACATATAATAAAAATTGCCGATATGCTGGAATGATTTATAACGCGAATCCAGCGAATTATTGTCATAAACAGTCTTCAGTTCGTTTACCATGAATTTTATATTTTCCACTTCATAAACAGCGTTCACTTTCGGATCGTATGAACTTATTTTATCGTGTAGCAGGTTGATGATTTCCATCATCTGTTTCTGCTTCTTCTGGTATTCCCTGATACGTTCCATTTTTAATACAACAAAATCCTTCTGTTTGAACGAATTGAATTTTGAGTTGTACAGGAAAAGCAGCGAACAACATGCAACGGTTATCATTAAGAAGAGAATCAGCACATAGAAGAAATTCATCACCTGTTCCTTGTGGTTCATCGTATCGTTGGCACTCATACTTTATTTTAATTGATTAGTAAATACTTCCCGTAAATAAACGCTGTGTCATGTCTTTGTTCCTGTTTATGCAGCGGACATATTCATCCCGGAGGGCTTCCTGTTCGACCTGCGAAATCCGTATGGAATCCTTCAAAAGGAAAAGGTCGCCAAGTTTATTCCCCAGTTTTTTATATACCAGGCAGTCATCGCTGCTCATGCCCTCCAGTTCATTATTGAAAGCAATCGTTCGTGCGCTAAGTACGTTGTACATGGCGGACTGGTTGACATATACGTCTTCCGAATTTAATAGCGTGGAATAATAATAAATGGAATCGACACTTTCCGTCAAGCGGAGTTGCTGCATCATGACAAGGTCGTAACTGTTTGTCTGTTTTAATATGGCATTTATCTCCACCATCGAAGTCTGCATAAATGAACTGTAAATGCCAACGGCAAGTACTACAGAACTCAATAAATAGGCGGAGAAACATACTATCGCCCTTAAAACATCGCTGTTATTTTTTGCTTTCATCGAGGGTATTGCTTTTCTTTTTGTGGTTAATTTGTAAATGCCCAAAGATATTCCCTTTTTTCTATAAAAAAAAACAAAAATGGAAATATATTTTTTATACGCCGCAATGTGTACGATCAAATACTGCATTGCCTGCCTTCTCATCTTACAGGTTTGCAGGGGCTGATTTTCATTTCAATCGCAATACGGTTTAATCCGGCTTATTGTATTTAATATATTTTTTATTAAAAAAACCACATGTTAAAAAAGCAATTGTGATGAATGATTTTCCAAGGTATATGTTTGCCGTTATCAGAATTGTTTTTTATGTTTGTATCCAGGTCTTTTTTTTGGGCTATACTATGCTTTAATTCAACCGGAAAAACAAGAAGTCATATGAAAATAGTATTTATAGGCGCCGGGCATTTGGCAACCGGCCTGTCCATGGAAATGCAGCGGGTGGGAATGACAGTCAATCAAATCTACAGTCGGACGAAGGAACATGCCGGGACGTTGGCCCGGAAGCTCAACTGTTCATGGACGAACCAGCTGCATGAAGTTACTGCCGATGCCGACCTCTATATTTTTGCCGTACCGGAATCCGTCCTTGCGCAAATACTCCCACAGATACCGCTCAACAAGGGGCTATGGGTTCATACGTCGGGCTGTATGCCCATGCAGGTATTTGAAGGATACACCAATCGTTATGGGGTTTTCTTCCTTGTGCAGGCTTTTTCCATACAGCGGAAAATAGCATTGGGCGGAACGCCTGTTTTTATTGAGGCAAACAATCCGAAAGACTTGTCGGTACTGCAAAAGGTTGCCATTGCCCTTTCGGGAAATGCACAGGTCATTTCCTTCGAAAAACGGAAACATATCCATCTGGCAAGCGTTTTCGCCGGCCGGTTTGTGAATCGTTTGTATGCCATTGCCGGGAAAATTTTACAGGAGCAGGAAATTCCATACAGCGTACTTTTACCTTTGATTATTGAAACAGCAGCCAAAACGGAACACATCGCGCCCCTTGAAGTGCAGGCGGGGCAAGGCAACTTGGACAGGGAGGTGATGGAAAAACTTACATCCATGCTGAATAATGAAATGATGAAAACCGTTTATGCCCTGTTGAACAGTCCCATGGACGAAAATGAAGACGGCGAACCTATAGCATAAAAAAGAGAGTATAGTGTCTTCACTCAACCAGTATATAGTTTCTTCCAAACCACTATACTGATTTTATAAAATCATCATAATAGCCTGAAAAATAGAGTATAATGTCTTTTTTCTCTTTCGGCGGGTTGCATTTTCAGGCTGAAAGATGGCTGAAAGGTCATCTTTCAGCCATAACTGTTTATCTACAAGCATCTATAAACCGCCTGTAAGCTGAAAGATACCTGTAAAAAGTATTCAGGTAGGGGAGTCGGAGTAGCAGGAACCAGCCATCCAATCGACGGATGGAAAGGTATTTATTTGTTAAAAAAGTTATGCCGATGAATTCGGTAAGTTATGCCGATAACTTTGTAAAACCATGGCGATAACTTTTCCAAGTCATGGGCATAACTTACCGGGGACATCGGCATAACTTTTTTTTGCTTATCCCAAATATTGAGCTTTTGCAGGTGAACTTTTCGACTCTGCCAGTAATCATCCGGACAGACAGAAAATTTGCAACTATTAACGGAAACCACACACCAAACCCATCCCAATTTTTCCAGGATTTGATTCCGTTGGTTTATAGATACTTATTGGCTTTAGTATTGTAAATACATAAAAGTTTGCCCAATAATACAATTCATCAAACAGGGATATTTTTATTTTTTCCATAAATGATAACTTTCATGCCTTAAGAAGGTTTGAAATATCTACCAACGCACAAATAAAACACGATTGTAAATACAACGTATATCCAAAATTTTATTTTACCTCTAATTCGTCTTTCCCTAGGGAGCTTATCGCCCTTTGCTACTATAGAATCAAGTTTAAAAGTGAAATAAATGAAGTCAAACCCAAACCAGAGAAACAGAAAATTCAAAAAAAGGGGATTTCGATCAAATATAAATCCAATGGATTTAAGCATGTATTCAGCTGCTGTCCAGAAAGATATAAAATTAAAAGCCATTAACGGATACCACACACAAAACCCGCCTGAATTTTTTCTGGGATTTGATTCCGTTGGTTTATAGATACTTACTGGCTTTGTTATTGTGAATACATAAAAGTTTGCCCAATAATACAATTCATCAAACAGAGATATTTTTACTTTTTCCATAAATGAGAATTTTCATGCTTCAAGAAGGTTTGAAATATTTATCAACGCACAAATAAAACACGATTGTAAACACAACGTATATCCAAAATTTTATTTTACCTCTAATTCGTCTTTCCTTAGGAAGTTTATCGCCTTTTGCTACGATAGAATCAACTTTAAAATAGAAATAAATGGAAACAAATCCAACCCAAAGGTACGGAAAGTTCGAAAAAAGGGGATCTCGATCATCAAATATAAATCCAATAGATTTAAGTATGTATTCAGCTGATGTCCAAAAAGATATAAAATTAAAAGCCATTAACGGCAACCACACACCAAACCCAGCCGAATTTTTTCTAGGATTTAATTCTGGAGGTTTATAGATACTTATCGGCTTTAATATTGTGAATGCATAAAAGTATGCCCAATAATACAATTCATCAGACAGGGATATTTTTACTTTCTCCATAAATGATAACTTTCATGCCTTAAGAGGTTTGAAATAGCTACCAACACACAAATAAAACACGATTGTAAATATAACGTATATCCAAAATTTTAGTTTACCTCTGATGCGTCTTTCCCGAGGAAGCTTATCGCCCTTTGCTACGATAGAATCAACTTTTAAAAGGTAATAAATGTAGATAAATCCAAACCAAAGAAACAGAAAGATCGAAAAAAGGGGCTCTCGATCATCAACTATAAATCCAATAGATTTAAGTATGTATTCAGCAAATACCCAGACAGACATAGAATTTGCAACTATTAACGGTAGCCATACACCAAGCCCACCCCAATTTTTTCTAGGATTTGATTCCGGAGGTTTATAGATACTTATTGGCTTTGTTATTGTAAATGCGTAAAAGTATGACCAATAATATAATTCATCAAACAGAGATATTTTTATTTTTTCCATAAGATAATCAGACTAACTTTTCTAAAAGTGCAACGAGAATCAAAAAAATCCCTCATATTTGCCATTAAATTGGTTACTTTTTTGCCGGTTTGATAATGATAGCGGGTTGTTCACGAGGTGGAATAACTTGCCGATTAGGTAGTAATATCGGCAATTCTTTCTGTGGAATGACGACTCTTGTATTATCTGGTGGCGTAATGCTTCCGTGAATTTTCTCGTAAGAAGCGCTGTTGCCTATATAACCGTAGTTACCCAAGTTACCCATCATATAGGTTATTCCCAAAACAACACCCAATAATGGACAATAGAGACTCACTAAAAATATTGTTCCGTTGATAGCAATATCTACCCACATCTCTTTTTCCGTTATTTCACCGTTACCAAGAGCCTTCCAATCATACACAATAGACAACCCTATTAGTCCCCATCCCAATCCACCTGCAACACCTTTTGTTCCGACTTTAATATTCCCATAGTTTGGATTCTTCATCACTGTGCCTTGCGGATTGACACGAATTTGCCGAGGCTCCATAAGTAATGCTTTGTTCATAATGGTACCCGCCGTTGCCGCAATGCCTCCCCATCCGGCAACACGTCCTTTTTCGGTGTATTCGTTATTTTGACTATACAGCATTGGCAAACGGTCTATAACTACAGGAGTATCAACAGGTAATATGAATTGACCATTGCCAACATGGGCTGCTGAGTTATTGACAGGGTGTTCCAACGTGATTCGTCCCATTTTCCAAGCCGAAACATATCCTAAACCTACGACATATCCGATATAATGTTCACGTCGACGACTCCGTTGCATAAATTCATCTAAAGAAATAATTTCATCATTCATATCCTATTTTGCCCAAAATTTGTTGTGTTCAATACCGTTCATATCAATTATTTCCGGAGCTATGGTCAGGGATGTATTTGTGCCGCCGGATATATTAATTTCTCTCGTGAGATTTACGCAGTAGGCATTTTTAAATGTTATTTCAAGAACAGTCATCCCTAAATCGGTTTGAAAAAGAATTGTCCCGTCTTTCCTGAGCGTTGATTTTTTAGCCCATAAGTAGAGGTTTGCATCAGCTTTCTGAGTTAAATGAAGCATTATTTGTTCACCTTTTGTTTCATGTTGCGGTTGTCCTTTATAATCTATCGACTGTGAAAACTCCATATCGAATTGATCTACCGAGTATTTCTCTCCATCAAAGACAAAAGTAACAGAGATATGTGCGAGAGGCAGTATTTTACTCATAATCTGTATAAATTAATAAATCCATTCATTATCAAATTCAATTCCATCATCAACTATCAGTTTTTGCGCCTGTAAGGCAATTTCAGTAGTGATATAGCTATCTCCATACTCCGTATAATTCATTTTGAAACGGATGCAAGCTGCATTTTTAAAAATGACTTTTTCCAACGGAATGTTATTAGCATCTAAAACTACTATAGCTCCGTCATGGTATCGCCTTGAATTAATCCCCCATTCTATAATCTCCTTAGGTGGTAATTGTGATAGTATTATGTTTATTCTACCAAAATAAACCCTTGTTGTCACTTTTCCGGTATAGTCTACTCCCTGTTCAATGGGAAAACGGCAATCGGAAATCTCATACCCTCCTTCGGTGAGGCTTTTGATGTCGGCGGGACTTTCGCCGCCAAGAATTAAAAAACTTCTGTGTCCGAACATATTTATATTAAAATTAAACGGTTATTGAATCTTGGGCGGACGGGGCAGTATGGGATAAACAAGCCCATACCGCCGTCATCCGTTCCCTCCTGTTATTGTTGTTGGTATTCGGAATCCCAGTTCACGTCGTCATCGCCCTTGGTACCGTCGAGTTTGATAACAAAACTCTTGGCGGGGAAGAACGGGGTGATGTGCAAATCCAGATAAATGCGGTCTTTCTGTTTCGGGTCGCGCTCGAAACGGGTAATTTTGAACTTTTCAATCAAACGGTCCGCTCCCTGTATACCATCAAGAAACTTGATAATCTGCTGGCGCAGGTCTTTTTCGGTTTTCGAGTTCCAGTTTTCAAAAGCGCGGCGGTTCAGGAAGTCAATCAATACTTTGGCGATGTAGTCGAATACACGCACCACCGAATAGGTTTGAAGTCCCAGGTTGTCGCCGTTGAACAGTGTTTTTGCCGAGAAAGCCATCACCTTGCCGTATTCGTTCACCATCGGGATAAGCCCCATCTTTTCGAGTTGTGAGATTTCACTCTTTTTGAGTTGGAACACCACGCCGTCCACTTCGTTGATACCCCCGTGTTTTTTGCCTGCCGTTACCTGCGACATCAAGGTGTAATACACTTTTCCGGCCAGCGCTGCGGCAGGGGAGACATGCAGGTCTTCCGCTTCTTCGAGGTTTACGTAACGGCTGCGTCCTACGAGCCAGTTGCAGGCCATACAGGTATTTGCACGGAACGGATCTCCGCCGGTATGGTTGGCGGTAAAGAACATATCCACCACGTCGTCGGGTTTTTCAAGGTTGGCAAAGTCGGTAAAGAGCATCGCCTTGTTTTCATAAGCGATTTTACTCCATTTTTCCAGTATCTTGTTCGAGCCTAAATAACCCGGCAATACCAAAATGGAATAGTTTTCGCGCAAATCCAGCCTGTCGTAATGTTGCTTGAGTTCTCCGGCAATGAAGTCGATAAAGCGCGAATTATCCAAATCACGAACCTGTTCGGGCGCGGCATTGACCACGGTTATGTTACGCAATTTGTCCGATTCCGTATTCTTGTAGAACAGCATTACCGCACGGTACGAACGTTCCAGTTCCTTCACCGTCTCCACGGCTATCCGCTGATTTTTGTTCAGCAGTTCGGATACGGTTGTTTCCCTTTCCCTGCTTTTGTCGAGCATACCGGTAATGTCTTTGGAATCAGACAGCAGGTCAATCCAAAGAGCCAGATTCTTTTTCAATTCGTCCCGTTCGGTTTTTTTTGCTTCGTCCGTCAGGAATATTTTCTTTCTTGCCTTCCGGTCGGGGTTGAGATTTTGAACGCCATCCACACAGGATTCAAGAAAACTGAACCCTCCAAACTTAGCCAGTCGGTTTATCGCGTTTTCGAAAGAAGCCTCTTTCTGTCCTTTCGCTTCCCTTGCCGGCTTTACAACCGCTTGTTCCACTACGGTTGCCTGTAACGTTTCTTTTGCCATATCATTCTAATTTTACCGGTTATCTTCTGTTTTTACTGTCTCATACTCTTCCAGTTCAGCATACAAGGCTTGCAGTACTTCTACGAAAGCGGCTTTACTGTCCGGATTTTGCAGGGCGCGTTGCATGATTTTATTCGAACGCAACTGTTTAATCACCTTGTTGTAAAACTCTTGCTGACTGCTTAATCCTTTCAGGAAAGCGCTGTTTGCGGTCATGTTTTTGACCAGGAAATCCGCCACGGTCTTAAACCGGAAGTTTTCCACTACTTCCTGCCCCTCTTCATTTTCGAACTCCACGTCAACATTTGGATCGAAGTGCTTGAAAACATGTTCGATTGTTTCGAGGTTCTCAACTTTTTCAGGATGAATCGGATCATCCGCCGTCAGTTTCTCTACTAATAATGTGCGGTTAAACGGAATGTCTGCTATCGCTTCCGATGCATCGATCCTTTGCTCATTACCGCCGACTCCATATTCAAAAAATGGCATAACAATAAGATTTAGAATGTTAATATTAATACTTTTATACTTTTGTTCTTTATTCCTTTTTCTCCCTACCGCTCCTGATGTAATAGGGAAGGTCTTCTTCCTGTTTCCATTTGTTGGAAAATTCCTCATTCCCTATCTTTAATGTCCGGGGCGAAATGGTGAGCGAAGTAAACAATCCCCCCTTTAAGGTATGTATATGTTTTTTATATTCAATACAATAAGCGTCCCAAAACGAAATGATAAGGTCGGCGCCGGACGTTACCTTTATATCTCCCGACAGAAAACGTATTTCCCCGTCGCGCAGCAGGTTTTCATGATGTATCCATTCGTTGATGTAATAATCGGGCGTCTCCGCCATCGTAAGGTGTATCATCCCTCCTGCCGGCAGTTCAAGCCTGCCCCTTGTGTCCATTTCCTGGTGGAAATTGATGCTGAAATCTTCAAGCAGATACATCCTGTCCATAAAGGTGAAACGTATCACCTTCTCCGGCAACTTCTCGCTGCGGGAAAACAGGCGGCCTTTCATTATCCTTTCAAAATAGTTCATAGGCTTAACTTTTCAAAGTAAATATTTCCGATCTGCATTTCCTCCACAAGAAGCTTCAATACGGTAACGGTATGGGGTTTGCCGTCCGCCCTGTACGATAACGTCAAATCCATACAGCGGGCTTCCTCGAAATACACCTGTTCCAAGGTTTCTTCATTCGCATCCAGCACGGTTACCTCCCCGTTAAAACGTTTTACATGGTCGAACATCCATCCCAGTATTTCATCACTTGGTTCGCCGATAATGGAAAGCGTTATCAAACCGCCTTTCAGCCCGCTGCATACCTCGCCATTGCGGTTAACATCCTTATGGAATTGATAATCACAGCTTACCACTTCGTACCTTTCCCACGACAAACCCATGATATTGTCTTTCTGCGGGATTTTTAATTTTAAAAATGCCTTACACTCAAAATGCTGATGTTGTATTGCCATTTTTTTCGTTCATTAGCGGGTTATATGTTCCAGATAAGCTCGTTATTCTCACCCATTTTCACTTCCAGCAGGCTTCCCCTGGATACTTTTCCGCCAATGATATGGCGGGAAATAGGCCTTAGCAGGTAGTTGCGTATCACACCGGCTACCTGACGCGCCCCGTATTTGGGCGTAAAGTCGGTGGTTGCCAGCGCCTGTTTGGTCGCTTCATCTATTTCAAAGGTGATGCCCTGTTTTTCCAGTGCGGCATAAAGGCTTTTCAGTTGTATGTTGAATATCCGGAGCAGCATGTCTTCGCTGATGGGCGAGAAGGGTACTATTTCAGACAGACGCGCCAGAAATTCCGGTCGGAAATACCTGCCCATTACCTCCATCAATTGTGTCGTGGTGGGGATTTCGCCTTTTGAAAGTTTATTTTCCAGCCATTCGGTACCTACATTGGAGGTAAAAATCACAATGGCATTGGAGAAATCGCCTTCCTTACCCAGGCGGTCGTGCAATTTGCCCTCGTCCATGATTTGCAGGAAAATGTCGTACAGGGACTGATGCGCTTTTTCAATCTCATCAAACAAAACCACTGCGTATGGTTGCTGGCGTATTTTATTTACGAGCAAGCCACCCTCTTCGTATCCCACATATCCCGGAGGAGCCCCGTACAACAGGGCGGCGGAATGTTCTTCCTTATATTCCGACATATCGAAACGAATGATCGCCTTCTCTTCATTGAACAATGCTTCGGCGAGCGCCTTGGCCAGTTCCGTTTTCCCTGTGCCGGTAGGGCCCAGGAAGAAGAACGAGCCGACCGGCTGCCCCTGCCTGTTTAATCCGCTGCGCGATTCCAGAATGGCATCTACCAGCGCTTTTACCGCACGGTCCTGGCCTATCACGCGGCGTTTCAGTATTTCTTCCATGTTGAGCAGCCGTTCTTTCTCCTGCGACTGAATTTTTCCGATGGGAATACCCGTCTTGTTGGAAATCACGGCGGCAACTTCAAGGTCTCCTACGTTTTCCATTTTCTTTTTGGCCATTTGGCGCAAAGCATCCAATGTACGATGGATGTATGCCAGCAAATCGTCGTAGTTGTTAATTTCGTTCACATCCGTTTCTTCGGTCAGAAAACTCAGCAGGATAGGGCTTAGTTTGTTTTGCATGGAATAACAGACAAATTGTAACTCCCTGAACAGCTCTTCCTGTGATTTCTCCCTGTTTTCCTCTATTTCAGCCAGTTGTTTGGTAAAACCCAGTATATCTTTTGCCGCCGTCTCATTAATCATTTTTGCCGCCGACAGGGTACGGTCCAACAGGTCTATGGCCGAATCGGGCAGGCGGCGGTCTTTGGTATAGCGTTTGGCATACCTTACGCAAGCCGCCAGGGCCTCGTCTGATACCCGCATTTTATGAAACCCGGCGAATTTTTCGGCAACCGACTTTACCATGCGGATGGCCGAATCCGTGTCCGGCTCATCAATCTGCAAAACTTCAAACCTGCGGTTAAAAGCATGGTCAGGCTCTATCAGTTTACGGTATTCATCTATCGTTGTTGCCCCGATAACAGTCAACTCGCCCCGCGACATCTCCGGCTTGAGAATATTGGCGGCTCCGGAATTACCCTGTTTCGGATCAAGCAGTATATGTATCTCATCAATGAAAAGAACAGACCTGTCAAGCGTCCGTATTTCCTTTATGATATTTTTCAGGCGGTCTTCTATTTCACCCTTATAGGTTGCCCCAGCCACCAGGCTGCCCGTATCCAGTTCATAAACGGTTGTTCCTTCCAAGTAGGAAGGGACGTTATGTTCAACAATCCTGAGCGCCAGGCCGTCTGCAAGTGCGGTTTTACCAACTCCCGCGTCGCCGATAATCATTACGTTGGGCTTGCTGCGTCGTCCAAGGATTTCAATCATCATCCTCACTTCCTTTTCCCGGTTGACAATATCGTTCAGCTTCAGGTCTATGGCCATTGCCGTCTTGTCTATACAGTATTTATGTATGGCATTCATCCCTTTGGCTTCGGGTGTTTCGTACAGTTCGGGGGAAATACTGCCCATCATCTCTTCCCCTTTGAAATAGAGGTCGAATATTTCATTTTCCCGTATTGGAAACGATTTTAACCGGTCGGCGGAAAAACCAATGCCCGGACGAGCCAGGGCAGCCAAAACACAGATCGGATTGATTTCAAGTAACCCAAGTTTAAGGCGCACGTTATCCGCTTCTTCAAAAACGCGTGGAATATTTTCATCCCCCTGGATTTCCGTCGGGGAACCTTTCCGGGGATATTCATCAATACACACTTCCGCCCATTCCTGAAAATAGGCTATTTCTTTGCCCAGAAAAACAATGAAACTCTGCAATCCCACATCCTTGTGCAGGAGCGCTTTTAACAGATGAGCCGGAGTGAAACATTCCTGACCGTTTTCCCGTGTAATAGATTTTGCTATCTGTATTGACGTTTGAACCGATTCGTTCAAATTTAAGAAGTCCATAATGCTTAATCCGGTTAGTTTGTTAATGCGTCAAATATGAGAACATTTTTCGAACCGGCCTAACAAAAAACGTTAAATCATATTTTTTCATAAAAAAAACACAATTTTCATTTTGCATATTCAATTTTTTCCTAAATTTCGCCCCGGAAGCAATACGCTTTTTTCTTAACCGTAAAGTAAAAATTATTTAACCGTGGAAGCTTATGCACATGTACAATATCATTGTTCAATCCAAAAAAAGAGGATATGTCAAATATCGAGTATTAACTTTTAAAATCAAAAAGTATGGCTTTTAGAGCAAAATTGCAGTTTGAAGGTAAGGACTACGACGTCCTTCAGTGTAATTATTCATTTAAGAGGGATGTGGACTTGAAAGGACGCCCTTCTTCAAATGTATATGGCGGTAATATTTTTCTGGAAGTGGAATCAACCGACGACACGAAGATTATTGCGCAGATGGTAAACCAGTTCAAACCAAACACCGGAACCGTTACCTTTAACCGAGGCGACGAAGAGGCGAAATTGAAGGATTTGGTATGGGAAAACGGGTACATCATCGAATATGATGAATCCCTGGATGTTATAGGGCGTGAGCCAATGAAGATCAAGTTTGTCGTTTCGGCGGAAAAAATTAAGGTTGAAGGCGCCGAAGTAGATCACAGATGGCCCAAGTAATTATGTAGTATTAACTTTAAACAACTAAAGACATGGC
Source organism: Tannerella sp. (assembly GCA_031265585.1). GTDB lineage: Bacteria > Bacteroidota > Bacteroidia > Bacteroidales > Tannerellaceae > Tannerella. The sequence continues at coordinate 24,226 of JAISCL010000083.1, forward strand.
TTTTAGAGCAAATTTAAATTTCGAGGGCGAAGATTTTGACGTAATCAAATGTAATTACGCGGTAACGCGCGATGTGGATTCCAAAGGACGCCCGGCTTCCAACCTGTATGGAGGAAAAATCAACATCACAGTAGAATCGACCAGCAAAATCTCGCTGTTCGACAAGATGGCAAGCCAGTTCAAACCCAATACGGGGACAATCTCTTTCAAAAAGGACGACGAAGATGCCACCTTAAAGGAACTGAAATGGGAAAACGGCTATATTGTTAATATCGATGAAGGAGTACAGATTGTGGGCGAACATCCCATGTTGATAACACTGACCATTTCGGCACAGAAGTTTACAATCGGCGACGCCATTTTTGAACAGAACTGGCCTGAATTGAATTAATGAATTTTTGACTGCGGGGAGAGAAAAGAGGCAAAAAACCCGTTCTCCCCGTGGCCTTTACAACGGCATACAGCAATGGGAAAAGATTTGAACTTAGTAGAAGTAACCCTGACAGTGGGCGGGCAGCCATGCTTTTTCGTATATATGAAACTGCATCAGGGCTTTAACTGCCATCACCATTTTGAAGTGACAGTTGATTATGAAGAATTGGACACAAAGTGGATGGAAAGTCCCGAAAAGATTATCCAGCTCATCGGGCAGGACGCCAATATTGAAATGAAGCACAAGGACGGAACCGGTGTAAACCTGTTCCAGGGTGTGATAACCCATGTGTCCTTCGTCGGGCATCATGGCGCACAAAACCAAATTAAAATATCCGGCTGCAGCCCTACCATCAAACTCGACGGGACCAAAACAATGGATTCGTTCATGGATAAACCCCTGAATGCGATTGTTTCCGAAGCGGTGGGCAATTCGGGCAACGGCGGCAGTGTAACGCCTTCGCCCAAATTTTCCGGCGACATTGACTATATCGCCCAGTATGAAGAAAGCTGTTTTGAATTTCTCAACCGCCTGAGCTGGATATACGGCGAATGGTTTTTCTACGACGGGGTGACCTGTAATTTCGGCAAGCCCGGAGGCGGCGGAGGCGAAACCGTAACCTTCGAGTCGGAGATCACCCTGCTAAATCTCAGCGCCAACCTGGCGCCGTCTAAAATGAAGCGCTACCACTACCTTGTACACGACGACAAGGAAACCGACAAGGATGCTCCCGACAGCGTGCCGGGTGTAAAAGGCTATCACGAGACCTCCAAGGGAAAGTCGTCATCGGTCTATTCGTCGGATGCCGTCCTGCCCTCGGAAGCAGTGGTTAAAACCGAAAAGGAACTGGAAGACCTTGCCAAAGCGGAAAAAACACGTTCGGTAGCCGGCATGTTAACCCTTAGCGGCACGTCCCAGACAAGCAAGGTAAAAATAGGCAAACCGGTAACGGTCAAACTTCCCACCGCCATGAAGACCACCAAAAAGGAAGTAGGCGAATTTCTCGTTATCGAAGTAACCCACGAATACGAGCAGAAAGGCGGCTATCAAAACACCTTCACCGCCATCCCTTCGGAAATGGAAAACATTCCGATGAATCCCGTTTCCTCTCCCAAAGCCTATCCACAGATAGCAACGGTAAAGACCAATGAAGACGAAAAGAAACTGGGGCGCGTAAAAATAGAATTCCAGTGGCAGAAGGCCAAAGGCAAAACCACCAACTGGATACGTGTACAGACCCCCGACGCCGGGAAAAGCGATGAAGTCCCCAAAAACCGCGGCATGGTATT
>JAISCL010000048.1 GCA_031265585.1 Tannerella sp.
GGACGCCATCCACAATAGTCGCAGTCATTTTATTTTGCAGGCTCTTCATCAGCTTTTCAATCCGCGCCCTGGTTTGTGGATAATCGGCGAAGAAAAACGGCTTATCAGGATTGAAATCAGGCAGGGATGCACCGATAGCGGCGGCTTCTTTTGCTGCTGTATCGAATATCCGGTCAATCTGCTTTTGTGTTAATCCGAGATTGACAAGATGTTGCTTGTCCCATTTATTCGGTTTTGCCATTTTTAAAATAACTGTAAATCCTGTCTATGTAGCTGTTTATTTCCCTGGTAATCCAACCTACATAATAGGCATACACTTCATCATTCCCGTAATCAGCTAATTGTCCCCTGTCGTGGAAAATTCTGCCTATCAGATGTACGCTTTCGTGTGCTATCACTCCAAGGTCAACAGTTGGAGGAAGCATTACATAGTAATCCGATTTTCCCTTATGAAAAACAATTCCGTCGCAATTTTTTTCCAAATCTTCATCCGGCGTGTCGGAACAATACTGCCGGATACGCTTTTCATCAACATATTTGTTGGGATTATCCGTGATGATTATGTGAATATCACACAAAAACACGTCAAGTTTGATTTTCTTTTCCTTAGTCATTTATACTTTTCTTCGCTATCTGTTATCTCCGCGTTTATCGAAATTATCCCCGTATCGTAGTTATACACCACTGAATAAACCTTGAATATACGTTCTCTATTCACAATTAAACTTCCAATAGAAGGTATATATTCGCCCTCTATATCCATTCTGTGGTGAAATTGAATTTTCGTTTCTTTTTCGTTCAGGTATGTTGAAGTCATATCATATATTATTATATTGTCAGTTCAAAAGCATCTGCATTACTTTCCTCCTGTATCTGCCGCAACGTTTCGTCCGGGTCGGCGCTCCATCCAAGGTTTTCAATACCTTCGCGCTGTGACAGGATAGGTTTTCCGCCCGTAGCGGACATAAGGTTGCCAATCGTCTCTTTGTCGTCGTTTATCATGAACGGCGTGATTACGCTTTCTACCTGCAAGCTGTCTATATCCCTGTCCTTTCCCGGCATCATAATTTTCAGGAAGGCCTTTATCACGTTTATCTCCCGGTCGAGCATTTCCAGCAATCGTCCTGATTCATCTTTTACCTTAAGTTGCGCGTCGATAAACATCTGCTTGCGCGCCTCGCCAGACATAGGGGCTGATTTCATGTTTTCGTAGCTCCAGTCAGGTAGTTGCAACTGCGTAAAGAACGATTGCCGAAGTTCGCCTACGTAATATTTCAGGTTCTCAATAGCTTGCTCCCAGGTGATATATCTAATGTCTGAACCCTTGGGATACTGTCCGACGTCTTTAGCATAATGCTCCCCTTGCGGTGAAGTATTAAAAGACATTTCCTCATCGACAAAAACAGCCAGAAACGGACGGCTGTTATTACGCAGGTAATTCCCGTTTCGGGAAAGCGCCCATTCCATTTCATTGACGATATTCGATGTATCCTCCCAGGCAGGAGTAGGACGGCAACAATAGACGGCGGGTATTTTGCCGATAACCGTCCGTTCTGAAATCTCCTCCGTCCATTCGCCCTCATTCCGGTAGCGGATGTGCCGGTTGGCAGTGTAAACGTCAAGATATTCAATGTCTTTATCTCCATCCCTGCGCGTATATCCGAACGAAAGAGCGGTCAGGTCGTTTGTTTCGGCGTCGTACAGCGGGTAAATGCTATCCCCGTTCACGGGTGAATAGCTCCGGCATCGCAACTTCAAACGGCTCTCAAAGCCGTACAGCGTATTCGGTTCTTCCGTTGCAAACCAGATAGTAGCTACTTCGCAGCTTGCAAACAGCATGTTCCCGCGTTCGATGTTTACCGATTCGATGCGGTTGCGTTTCAATATGGATTCAATCGCTTTTGCCACCTCTTTTTCTCCGTCGCTTTGCGCGCTGTAAATCCGCTTGACCGGAATACCGAAACAGAGTTCCGTCGTTCGCTTGGCGGCTAAGCGCTGCAAATCGAGCGTTATTCTTGTTACCGATTCCAGACTGCCGTCGTTGTTCACAACGTCCGGGTATTTACCCCTGTCCATTACTGCGTGTTTATTCGGGTCGTACTGCTTTTTCAAATCATCCCAGGCGGGAAGCTCGACGGATTTTCTTCGCAACTCCTCAACCGCCTTTTCGGGCGACTGTGCGAGTATTTCTTCTACTGTTTTTGCCATATCGTTGAATTTTTTAGCAAAGATAAAAAAATAAACGCTTATAATATAAATGTTTTCAGAAAAAGTTTATATATTTGCACTCACAATATAAATACAATGTATGAAACAGCTTATTTTGAATGCGCTCAAAACCCGCTTTGAGGGGGTTGACGAAAAAGTATTGAACAGGATAGCCGACAAACTGGCGAAGACTGTGACCAAAGAAGATGACGTACAGGCGGCAGTCGACGCCGTTACGTTTCAGCAGGTTATTGACGGCGAAGCCGACCGGCGGGCAACCGAAGCGACGCAAAACGCAGTCACCAACTACGAAAAGAAGCACTCCATCAAAGAGGGCAAACCTGTAACAACCGGGGGCGGACAGGGAACACAAACCGAACCCGACAAGAAAGATGACAGCAACGAAACTCCGGCATGGGCAAAAGCTATTATCGAATCCAACAAAGCGCTGGGCGATAAACTGGCCGCCCTGGAGGGCGAAAAAGTCATCACTTCACGTAAGCAGAAACTTGAAGCTGTTATCGACAAGCTACCCGACAATCTCAAAAAGCCGTATGGCCGCATATCGTTAAAGGATATGACGGACGATGAATTCAGTACATTCATCACCGAAACGACTACCGAGATTGAAGGCCTGGTTGCTGATTTTGCAGTAAAAGGAGCTGTCGTGAAAGCTCCAATTGGCGGCGGCTTTACAAAAAAAGAGCCGTCGAAAGAAGAAACCGCAAAGGTTGTAGACAGTTTAATTTAAAAATTTAAGAA
>JAISCL010000055.1 GCA_031265585.1 Tannerella sp.
AAGAGTTTCGGATACGACGGATTGAATAAACGCATGAAGCATAACACCAAAGAGTTCAAAGACGGGAAATGGAAACCTAAAATCCGGAATGAAGTAGCATTGGCCATGCATGGTTCAAACGGAAACCGTCATGAACTGGTAAACCTCTTAAAAAGACGCGGCATTGACATCGTTTTCCGGGAGAATGAAGACGGACGGATATACGGGGTAACATTTATAGACCATAACTCAAAAGAGGTTTATAACGGTTCCCGCCTTGGAAAAGAGTTCTCAGCCAACTGCTTTAACCGCCTGTTTAACGAGCCTTCGGACGAGCCTCGGCTCCATAAACAGGCGGAGGACGGCAACCAGAGGAAAGACACCCTGGCGGGAGACTTTCCTCAGGCCGCCTCCGAAATGGAATCCGCCATCGAACAGGCGTTCGGGATATTCTGTTTTGAACAACACGGGGACAATCCCGAAGAACAGGCATTTATCCGCCGCATCAAAAAGAAAAAGAAGAAAGGCCGTTCACGCGGCATCTCATAAGATTTATCAATAACTATTTTAAAATATAGACTTATGCAACAGGAAGATGATTTAAGGGGATTGGCAAAGATCATGGAGTTCATGCGGGCCATATCCATTTTATTTTGTGTGATCCATATCTACTGGTATTGTTACGAAGCGGTACAGGATATGGGAATGAATATCGGGATCGTAGATAAGATACTCCTGAACTTTCAGCATACGGCGGGACTCTTTAATAACCTGCTGCTGACAAAAACGTTTGCCGTAATCTTCCTTGCCCTGAGTTGCCTTGGAACAAAGGGAGTCAGGAATGAAAAGATCACCTGGGAGAAAATATATGCAGCCCTGCTTTTCGGACTGATATTCTTTTTCATGAACTGGTGGATGTTGAACCTTCCTTTTCCGGAAGTGGTAAATATGGGGCTGTATGTACTTACGCTTACTACCGGCTACATCTTATTATTAATGGCCGGGGTATGGGTAAGCCGGATGTTAAAGCACAACCTGATGGAAGACGTCTTTAACGAGGAAAACGAAAGCTTCATGCAGGAAACACGGCTGATGGAAAACGAATACTCGGTAAACCTCCCAACCAATTTCTTCTACCGGGGTAAAACATGGGAAGGATGGATAAACGTAGTTAATCCCTTCCGGGCGACAACCGTGCTTGGTACACCTGGCTCCGGGAAATCATACGCCGTAATAAACAACTTCATCAAACAGCAAATTGCCAAAGGCTTCGCTGTTTACATCTATGATTATAAATTTGATGATTTATCCATCATTGCTTATAATGAGCTTCTAAAGAACATGCATAATTACGAAGTAAAACCCAGGTTCTACGTGATTAACTTCGACGACCCGCATAAATCACACCGCTGCAATCCGATTGCCCCGGAATTTATGACCGACATCAGCGATGCATACGAATCGGCCTATACCATCATGCTAAACCTGAATCGTACCTGGATACAGAAACAGGGAGATTTCTTCGTGGAGTCGCCGATCATCCTCCTGGCGGCTATCATCTGGTATCTTAAAATATACGAGGAAGGCCGGTACTGTACGTTCCCCCATGCGATAGAATTACTGAATAAACCCTACGCCGATGTATTCACCATCCTCACCTCTTACCCCGCGCTCGAAAACTACCTTTCCCCCTTTATGGACGCATGGCAGGGAGGCGCCCAGGACCAGCTTCAGGGGCAGATCGCCTCCGCTAAAATCCCGCTCTCCCGTATGATTTCACCACAGCTATACTGGGTAATGACAGGGAATGATTTTACCCTTGACATCAATAACCCGGAAGAACCCAAGATTCTTTGCGTGGGCAACAATCCCGACCGCCAGAATATCTATTCGGCGGCTTTGGGCTTATACAACTCCCGCATCGTAAAACTAATCAACAAGAAAGGCCGGCTCAAATCATCCGTTATTATTGATGAGCTACCAACCATTTACTTCCGGGGATTAGACAACCTGATTGCCACCGCCCGTTCAAACAAGGTAGCGGTCTGCCTCGGATTCCAGGATTATTCACAGCTAAACCGCGACTACGGGGATAAGGAGAGTAAGGTGATTCAGAACACGGTTGGAAATATTTTTTCAGGACAGGTAGTTGGCGAAACAGCCAAAAACCTCTCGGAACGGTTCGGTAAAATACTTCAAAAGAGGCAGTCCATTTCGATTAACCGGCAGGATACGTCCACCTCCATTAATACACAGATGGATGCACTGATTCCCGCTTCTAAAATCGGAAACCTCTCACAGGGTATGTTCGTAGGTTCTGTAGCTGATAATTTCGGAGAGAAGATAGACCAGAAAATCTTCCATGCTATGATTGTCGTAGACAATGAAAAGGTAGCTACCGAAACAAAAGAATACAAAAAAATACCTCTTATCAATGATTTTAAGGATGAAAACGAAAACGATATCATGCAACAGCAAATAGACCGGAATTACAAACAGATAAAAAGGGATGTGGTCAATATAATAGAAAAGGAAAGAGCAAATCTGAATATTAAATAAATCCAAATATAATAATTTAACTGTTAGATATTTAGATATTTAATATTTAGTTTCTTTGGATTTTATCAATAGTGTCCACTAAAACCATTACCATTTCATTTATTTAATTGAATATCAATTTATAACAGTCATTTTTTGACCGTGGACTATTTTTTTGACGTACTTTGCTATCAGTAGCAAATTGTCATAAAAATAGGGGTAAAATGAAAAAAGGGCGATATGTCTTCTCACAACTATGTGATTTTCTTCCTCATCGCGTCTTTGACAGAATCGTCGCCAGGTACGAGGGGAATAAGTATGTAAAGCATTTCACGTGTTGGAACCAGTTGTTGATTATGATGTTCGGACAGTTGTCCGCAAGGGACAGTCTGCGCGACCTGATTACCTGCGTCAATGTCCATAAACCGAAATTTCTCCACCTTGGCTTTGGCAGTAACGTAACCCGCAGTAATCTGGCTAAAGCCAACGAACGCCGCGAACCCAAGCTCTTTGAAGACTTTGCTAATCACATGATAGTACTTGCCAGGGACAAGAGGGCGGCAAATGACTTTTTTGTGGATGGGAACGTTTACGCATTCGACTCTTCGACCATATCATTATGTCTGAGCGTCTTCTGGTGGGCTAATACGGGTGTGAAAATGAAATTCTAAAGAGGAACAGTCGCCATGATTGTATAAACAAAAAAGCAAACAGTTTATTTTTCCTGTTTGCTTTTTTAATTATTTGAATTACAATTAGAAATTGTTCGGGATACGTCCGTTTGCAGGCGGATTAGGATTACCGTTATTCAATTCCGCCTGTAGTTGAAGTCTTTCCGCCGCAGTCATTATCGTATTATCTGGTTTGTATACAGTTGTAGCCAGCTCACGATATACGTCAGAACGTGCAATATAAGGAATATACACTGTATTAGGGAACCTTCTATCTAAACCACTTAAACCATTACGTTGTCCCACAAATGTAGAACCATCTTTTTTTGTCATGGCTGGAACACTCGTATTTATTTCAAACCCTGTAAAAGAAGAGTATAGCATTATCGAATTGAAATCAAACGAGCCTATACAATAATAATTAGATGTTCTTTTTGTGAAATTACTCAGATAGCTTGACTGTATATTACTTGTATTAACTGTGATATAGTTATCTCTGTCATATCTGCATTGTTCATGCAATAATCCAATAGCATGACCTATTTCATGGATCACTGTTCCTACGCTGCATCCACCTGGCACTAATGTTAAATCCTGTCTGCCATCAATCCTTCCTACATAAGACTGATTTGAAGAACCATCACAAAAATTCACATACGGATATGCAAATCCATATGTAGGATCTACGGTTGGCTGTTCAGTTGCATTATAAAACCTGACATTCGTATTTGCTTCCCAATGAGCTAAAGCTTGTTGAATAAGTGATTTTGTAGAAGAAGCAAGCGTACCTGTTTTCGCATAAGTAAAGCGTACCATTGCCCATAGGTTATAAGATGTCGGATAAATTGCTGTTGATCTTAATCGCATATCACTTGTGTCAATAAAATGCGATGGAACAAGATTATAACCTGTTATAGGATTCACCCTTACCATATTTAGAGTATCAACCTCAACAGGCTCTGAAGGTATAATATCCCCAGTTTCATCTAATAGTTCATACTGCGCTTGAGATAATAAAATATCATCCTGCCAAACGTAATTATCTGCTTGTTTTTCAACAATAGCCCCGGAATTCAATGTTATAAACTCCGAGTTGGATGCGATTAAATCCGTACCTTCTTGTGTAATTTCATTAGAATCACAAGAAACTATTGCTACCGTTAATGTAGCAAATAGAATTGATTTGAAATTTTTCATAAGAATTAATTTAGAGATTATTAATAATAAAAACATTTTGTGTTAACGTTCTGATTTCAGGATGATTCCCAATAATTTATATTTAATATCAGAACCATCAGCCGGAGGATTAGCCAAATGTGTTTTTAAGACTTTTAGCCTGTATTCATGTCCAACTTCGTAATTAAAATCTTCAATAGCATTCAATGGAATTTTAATCCAATTATTTGCATTATTCTCTTTAATATGTAAACCATTAGAAGCTACACCATTGCCCTCAATCGGGTAATAGTCTACAAATTCAGAAGAAACTATTAAAAAAACTTCTTCAGTCCAATCTTTGGACTCGCTATTTTCGCATCCTGTTACAAGGAAAAAACAGGAAGCTACAATCAATAAAACATTTATTCGTATCATAATCAATATATTATTAATATTTACACTTTAATTTTCCGATTGCAAATATACAACACCATATTGTATAAAACAAGTATGTTTGTCATTTTTTTGGATTATTAACTGTTTGGATTATTTGTTATAATAATAGTAGAGCTATATTTGCGCAAATAATTTTATATACAACACATAATATACTAAATCATATTTATGAAAGAGAAACACTACTCCCTGAAAGACTTTGAACTGTCTGCCGGAGCAAATGCAGTAGAAAGAGCAAACGATTTTCAAAAGTACATTGATCAGCTGGCACGGACAGGATACAAAAGCTATTGGATTCGGTCCAATACATGTGTCGGTCCTGAAATGTGCATTGAGCCGGACCGGAATGTCGTTTCATTTGTTGCCAATGATTATCTTGGCATGTCACAACGACCGGAAACGATAGAAGCCGGTATATCCGCCATCCGAAAATATGGAACAGGTGCATGTGCGGCTCAATCCATTGGGGGCTATTTGGATATACACCGTCAATTGGAAATAGAAATTGCCGATTTTACAGGACAGGAGGATGCAATTCTGTTTTCATCCGGATTCGGGGTCAATGCAGGAATTCTAAATGCCTTATTAGGCGAAAACGACATTGCCGTCATTGATCCGTTTATACATAAAAGCGTGCTGGACGGACTGAAAGGAACGAATGTAAAGACAGTAGTTCACAATGATTTGGAACATCTTGATATTACGCTGAAAAACGTAAAGAACAAATTCAGGACAAAACTTGTAGTCATAGATGGAGTGTATTCACAGGATGGGGATTTATCCAGACTGCCGGAAATCGTTGAAATATGCAAAGCACATGAAGCACTGCTTATGGTGGACGATGCGCATGGAATAGGCGTAATGGGTACTAATGGAAGAGGAACGGCAGAGCATTTTGATTGCCTTGGTAAAATAGACATCATCACTGGAACTTTCAGCAAGGCTTTCGGATGTATAGGCGGTTTTGTCGCAGCATCCCGAAAACTGATACAGTATCTGAGATTCTACGCCAACAACAATGTTTTTTCAGCCGCAATAACTCCGCAAGTTACGGGTTCGGTTTTGAAATCGCTGGAACTGATAAAAACAAGACCTGAAATCCGCAAAAAATTATGGGATAATGTGAGTTACATTAGAAAACGACTTATCCAAAATGGTTTTGATATCGGCAACTCCGCTTCTCCTATAATCCCTATCATGGTCAGAGACAATGAAAAGGTACAGAAAATCGCAGGATTATTACAGGAAAACGGTATCTTTGTGATCGGAATCGTTTATCCTGCTGTAAGAATAAAAGAGTCCCGGCTCAGAACAAGCATACTTGCCTCTCATGAGACAAAACATTTGGACAAGCTGGCAGACATGTTGATTAAAATAAACAAAATTGTAAATATTATATAAATAATGGAAGATAAAAGAAAGAGAAGAAACAATAGTGACATAGAAGACAGTTTAAACAAAGCCTTCATTCAACTTGTAAAAGAAGTTGGTTTTCCGAAGGTCACCGTCAGGGCACTTACACGAAAGGCCAAAATAGAGCCGGTTGTATTTTACAAAAGATATAACGACTTGAATGATTTTATTGATCAATTTGTAAAAGAATACGACTATTGGTTCAGCGATATTACCCGAAACTGCGGGAATATTATAGATGACAAAAAGTCATATATTGCCATTTTGAATAACCTGTTCAGCTCTCTGAAGGAAAACAAGTTGATGCAACAATTATTAAAATGGGAGTTTTCCGACAACAACGATATTACTCGACGGACTGCAAGGTTAAGAGAATTTCATACTCTCCCGCTTGTCAATAAATACAGAGAAATATTTGCAGATTCATCCGTTGAAATTGATGCGGTTTCCGCACTGATTATTGGAGGTATATATTATCTTGTTTTACATGCGGATTTGGCAACGTTTGGAAACATAGACATAAATACGGAATGTGGCAGCAAGAAAATAAGCGATGCTATAGAATATATCGGAAATGTTTTTTTCGCCGATATATCTCCTTTGTAACAAAATCCTGAACCACTAAAAATAAATGCTGATTTCCGGGTCTGTAAGCCATACCGGGGGACTGCCGGCTTCAAAAAAGTCCACGTTCAAAGAACTAAAATTCCATGCTGAATGTAAAAACGGGTGATTGTTGATGCAGTCTGTTTTCGTTTATGCGTACCTTTGAACAGCCTGCGCCTTTCCGCTTTCAGTCTTAAAATTATCTGAAATAAACTGTTTCAGCAATCCTGCATCCTTAATGACTTCCATAACCTGCATGTTTTCTATCAAGTCCGCCTCCCACAGGATTTGGAAATCCTTCCCGTCAATTTTTTTCCGGGGTATGATGATGAGCGATGATAAAACATACCCGGTCGATAACGGACTGTTCGTAATCATGTTTTTTCATAATACCCAGGACGATGGCAGGGCCTTCCTGCTCCTGAAAACGGCCTTCCATACTCCCGTGTTTCTTTTGCGCTTCAACCGCGCCAATATCGTGTAAAACAGCAGACAGTTCGACAATTACGGCAGATTGCCAGTTCAGTTTTTCCTCCCTGATGATTGTCCGGGCATTTTCCAGAACATTCAGGGTATGGTCAATAATGGACATTACAGTAGGACGGCAGACAAGTGGCAACATTAGTGACTGATTAATGGTAACGGTTTGGAGCGATGCCGAAATAGCATAAACAAACCATCGCCCCCAAATGTCATACTACCTCACCTTTGGCTCCCCATGCCGCGTCCCTTTCTGAAGATAACCTGAATCCTGCTTCAGGAGCATTCAGGCCCTTCGGGTTTTAGAGAAAAATTTAACAGCGAAGCGCCCGTAAATTTTTCCCTAAAAAACGCTCCTGAAGCAAGATGCAGGTTGAACTTTTGGACAGAGGGACTTAGCATGTGAAGCCGAAATGATGACGCATAACAGAGATGCCGGGGGAGGCTGTGCCCATATTCTTTCTCCCATAGAACAAATAGCTTTACGCCATCAATGAACAATCAGATATTTTTTTCGCAACCTGTTGCATTAGCAGGAAACAGCGAAGGGACTAAAGCTGTTCGCCTCACGAATCTGCATATGATTGTTTTCAAGTTACAAAATATCCCGCTTTTTTAATAAACTTTTTTTCGGTTTTTCTTTCCGGCGTTTTTCTCTCCTTTCTTTCCCTTCAACACCTCCATCGGTGACACACGATGACATACGGTGAAACAAGTAGTCAGTTATTTGTAAATCAATATTTTATACGAAAATACATTCTATTTTTGACCCGGTATTTTAAATTATCAATCAAAAAACAGAGAAAATGGAAAAAGAAAACATCCGGGGAGACACTCCCCCCAAACAACCCATCCGGGAGAATGAGCAACTGAGCGACATCATCCTCATTCTCGACAAAATGGAACTGATGATCCAGGCGATATCCAAAATCGGTAAAGACGGAACATATGAAACCGTACCCGCCGATAAAAAACACAAAAACGCTTTCCTCAAAGTAGACAGGTATTCCAGCATTGTAGAGAATTTCTTCAAAAACTTTTGGAGCCAACTGAAAGACCCGACGCATTTTGGGATTCTCTCCATGAAAATGAAAGAGATGGAGAAGCCGGAAAACCGGCAGGCAATCAAAGACCTCGCCGAAGGAAAGAAGACGGATGCAGTGGCGGAGTTTCTCAAAAACTATGAGGTAAAGCCGAAGAAGGTCGCAAAGGAACAGAGTAATAACAATAAAAAGGATGAAACTATGGCAAAAAAAATAGAAGGGAAAGAACAGGAACAGGGACAGCAACAACAGGGGCAAGGGCAGGCGCCGGCGGCTGAAAACAGCCAGCCTAAGTATCGCTACAATGAAGCGATGATCAATTGGGAGCAACTGAAAAACTTCGGTTTATCTAAAGAGTACCTGCAGGAAAAAGGACTCCTTGAACAGATGCTCAAGGGATACAAGACGAACCAGACCGTACCCATTACCATGAATTTCGGCGCGGCCGTATTGCGGACGGACGCCAGACTGTCCTTCCAGCAATCGATAGCCGGCCCGGTAGTGCTGGGCATACACGGCATCCGCCAGAAACCGGAACTCGATAAACCTTATTTCGGACATATCTTTTCGGAAGAAGACAAAAAAAACCTGCTGGAAACAGGGAACATGGGGCGCGTGGTGGAACTGAAAATACGGTCGGGAGAATATGCACCCTCTTTGGTCAGCTTAGACAAACTGACCAATGAAGTGGTAGCCATGAAGGTGGAGAACGCCTTTATCCCGAATGAAATCAAAGAGGTAAAGCTGACCGAACAGGAAAAGAATGATCTCCGGGAAGGAAAGGCGATTTATCTCGAAGGAATGAAAGCGGCCAACGGGAATGAGTTCAATGCTCATGTACAGTTCAATGCCGAACGAAGAGGGATTGAGTTCAAATTTGAGAACGACAGGGTATTCAACCGCCAGATGCTTGGAGGCGTAGAACTTTCCCCCAAACAAGTGGAAGAACTGAATGACGGCAAGGCTATTTTCGTCGAAGACATGGTACGCAAGGACGGGGAGAAATTCTCCGCTTTCGTCAAACTCGATGAAGCCAGCGGACGTCCGGCCTATACCCGCTACAATCCCGACTCACCCGAAGGGGCAAGGGAAATCTATATCCCCAAAGAACTGGGCGGAGTAACCCTCACACCGCAGGACAGGGAAGAACTGGGACAGGGAAAAGTCGTATTCATTGAAAACATGGTCAATCGCAAAGGCGAGGAGTTTTCCTCCTTCGTCAAACTCGATCTTGAATCGGGAAAACCGAGCTATTCCAGAACGCCCGACGGGTTTACCCAACGCCCGGATTTTAAGATACCGGCCGAAGTATGGGGCGTAACGCTGTCGGCTACCCAGCGCGGGCATTTGCAGGATGGAAAAGCTGTACTGGTGGAAGGAATGAAAGGCTATGACGGCAAACCGTTTTCCCAGTATATAAAAGCGAACTTCAATCAGGGAAGGTTGGATTACTACAACGAGAATCCCGATCGCAAAAAGGAAGCTTCGCAGCGCAATGTGGTTGCACAGGGAGAGAACCGGCAACAGGAAAAGAAAAAATCGAAAGGTAGAACCGTCGGATAAATGTGATGTATAAAACAAAAGAATAAAACAGAGGTATGGAAACAAAAAACAATAATACGCCTTTTAAGGCGGAAGATGTGGACTGGGAAGAACTCTCCGGGATCGGAATTCTCAAAGACGAGTTGGAACTCACAGGAGAACTTGAAACGCTGCTAAGCGGCGAAAAAACCGCTGTGATACCACTTAGCCTTGTATTACTGGGCGTCGACGTGGTCATGGATGCAACCCTGCAACTGGTACGCAGGGGCGACTCCCCGCTACTCGAAATCACAGGCGTCCGGCCTGTCGCTTAACGATTCATTAACCGGCCGTTTCCCTCTCCTTTCAAAAGGGAGACGGCCTTTACTTTTTAAATTCCAGAAATAAATCATGATTGCAATACTGACTGATAATGCCCGAACGGGCATGGATATGGCCCGCATAGCCGGGGCAACCGAACAATATGACGGCTACATGAGCGGGAACGGATATATCGTTACATGGGCTTTGGGACGCCTCGTCTCACTCGCCCCTCCCGAATGTTACGAGCATTCAAAGTCGTCCGCCCCTGCCCTCCCCATTTTACCTGCCCCCTTCCAACCGGCCGTCCGGCGGAAGAAAACAGCCAAAGGAATGGTAACCGACAAAACGGCGATGAAACAACTGAACGTCATCGACCGGATTTTTAACGAGTGCGACAGCATCATCGTGGCAACGGAAGCATCCGGTGAAGGACAGCTTGTGTTCCAATATATTTATAACTACCTGGGACATGCGAAGCCGTGTAAAAGGCTATGGATTTCTTCACTAACGGATGAAGCGATCCGAAAAGGGATGGCAAACCTCCGGGAGGGCAGCGATTATGACAGCCTGTACAGGGCCGCTGACTGCCGGGAAAAAGCAGACCGGCTGATAGAAGAGAATACAGGCAGGGCGTTTGCCGCTTCACCGGGAATGGAAAACCATTCGCCCGGCAGGATACAGATGCCGGTTCTCGCCCTGATAGGCTCCCGTTACAGGGAAAACCGGAATTTTGTTTCCACAAGCTACCGGCAGCTCCATATTACACTTGAAAAAGAGGGTATGTACCGCCGGTTCCGCCTGGCGGATGAGCGGAAGGAAAAAACCGGAGCGGAAAACCTGTACGCCCGTCTGAGAAGCTGTCCGGTAGCTAAAATCACAAAAGTGGAACGGAAAGTAATTTACCAGGCGCAGCCACTTTTGTATAACCTTGTCACGCTCCAAACAGACTGTAACATCCGCCTGGGCTTTTCAGCGGGGAAAACGGAGGAAACGGCCCGGAGCCTGTACCGGAAGAAACTCATTTCCTTTCCGGGGACTTCCTGCCGCCATATACCGGAAGAGATGTTCCGGGAAATTCCATCCCTGCTCCGTATGGTCCTGCGCATGGACCGGTTTAAACATTTGGCGGAAAGGACGGATACGTTCCGCCCGGCAAGGAAACCCGTAGACGGCAGGCAGCAGACAACCGGCCACCCTGCGATTATCATCACGGGGGATTACCCGGGGGAATTATCCATAGCGGAACAAAAAGTATATCACATGATTGCCGGACGTATGCTGGAAGCTTTCGGCCCTCCGTGCGAGAAGGAATCGCTCCTGATGGAAGCCTCGCCGGATGGCGTCCTGTTCCGTTCCCGTTCTCAAAAGATACGTTCCGCCGGATGGAGGGATGTATTCAACCATCCCGAAGACAGGGAAGAGGATGAAAAGGACGAAGGGACGGCGGAATTTAAAGAGGGAGAGAACGTGAAGACAGGGGGGTACAGCCTGGCACGGAAAAAGACAATGCCCAAACCGCTATACACGGAAGCAACCCTCCTCGCTGACATGGAGATGTATGGAACGCCGGCCACCCGTGCAGCCATAATCGAAACACTGCTCAAAGAAGAATATATCTGTCGCTATGGCAAATCGCTGGCGCCGACCGGAAAAGGACTTTCTCTTTATGACGCCGTAAAGGATATGAGGATAGCCGATGCAAAAATAGCCGGACAATGGGAAAAGAAGCTTCGGGATATGGAAAAGAATACGCTCTCCCCCGGTACCTTTATGAAAGCAATCGAGAGCTATACCCGCCGGGTAACCAGAGAGGTTTTATCGTTACAATTTCCTGGGCTTGCAGCGAACGCCTTTATCTGTCCCAAATGCGGAACGGGAAAGGTTGTAATACGCCATAAACTGTCCAAATGCGACAATGGGAAATGCGGCTTTTTGATATTCGGCAAGTTCCTGAACAGGGAACTGTCCAAAGGGAATGTGCGGCAATTACTTGCTTCCGGCTCAACGAAACTCATCAAAGGCTTCAAGGGAAAGAAAGACAGGACGTTTGACGCAAGGCTGGCTTTCGATGAAAATTACAATATTACCTTTTCATTTCCCAAAACAAAGGGAAAAGGAAAGAAAAAAGCGCTTCCAAAGCCACCGGCGGAAGGAAAAAGAATGAATAAATAAAAACAAAGGGCCGTTCCCGGCATAAAAGCACAGTGGGTAGCTGTGCTTTATTCATATAAAAGAAAACGAGGGCGGGAGAGGAGAAGCCCTTTGCCGTCCCGATTCAAAGGCAAAGATAGCGACGTGTTCTTATCCACAGGAAAGGTCGGGCCCCTGACGGGGTTTTTGAAAAAATCATCCTCGCTCCGCTCCGGTATTTTTCCAAAAAACCTTGCCTGTGGGAACACGTCGCTGCCTTGCCCCTGAATCGGGAACGACAAGAACTTCCCATAAATAAACAAGTATTGATATGGATACAAACAAGGTTTCTCCAAAAGTAAAGAAACGGGCAAAGGCGGCAGCCATCGCCGTCATTGCATTCCTTGGGTTCAGCTACCTGAACAGCCATGGAATATCTCCCGTATGGACGGCCGTACTGATTGTCCTGTTTCCCGGACTCTTCCGCTTCCTGTACAAAATAGTATGCTTTCTGGTAGCGGCAGCTATCCTGATTGCCATTCTTGGTTTTTTAATCTTCTAAAATATAAAAACATGGAAAAAACGATGAGGGCAAACACCTTTCAAATGCCCGTTACAACAACAAAAATGCCGGTAAAGGAAAGGCCGGAAATAAAGGCAAGTATGCCTGAAAGAGGTACAACAGGCCCGGTCAGGGTAGGTAAACTGTTGGAACCGCTACGGCAAATTATCAAGCATCCCGAGCGGAACCGGTTGATGGCGGAATTATTCAAGGACTATAAATAAGGAATAGTAATAATCACTTAAAATTTTAAGATTATGTTTTTTACTCAGATTTATCAGATGATGAACCAGGCAGTGGATATCACGCTGGTCATCCGTAAGAAAGAAGGAGAATTAATGGTGTCGGCCCTGCCGAAAAACAACGGGCTGAAGGATGAGGCGCAAAATCATATTGTGCCCCTGACGCTGAGTGGAACGCCGCAGGAAATGGACACGGGATTTATGCAGGCAATCCGCCGGCCCATGCAAAAGGCAACCGGGTTACTGACCAATATGGGACAGTTCGAAGATCAGGCGGATAAAGCGGCGGCAAACTCCAAAATGGCAAAAGAACTAAAAGATAAGGCTGCAAAGGAAGCCAAAGAAAAGAAAGAGAAATTCGACAAACATATGAAGAAGGCATCCGAGTTTGAAGCCGGACAAAAATTCTCCGATGCGCTCGCAAGCCTCAGTCAGGCGCGGGCTTTTGCCACTCCCCAGACAATAAAGGGCGTGGATGAAAAGATAAACGCACTACGAATGAAAATGAATCAGGGAAGCCTCTTTGAAACGGAACCTGCTCCGGCGCCACAGCAAAGACAACAAACGCAACAGGATTCCCGGATTCATGTGGTGCATCCAAACAGGCAACCGGAAACAGTAACCGGACAACAGACGGTGCCACAGCCGATGAATGGCAGTGTAAACACAAACGGACAACAACCGTTGCAACAACCCCTATATGGAAACGGGCGGAACGAAGGACAATCCTACGGATGGCAGCAACAAGGTCCGCCACAGCATTATAACACACCGCCATATAATCCACAGCCTGCACCGGAAGTATTTCCCGAACCCGAACTTGCGGTAACGGCTGACTATTCCGCATACAGGGAAGGCGAATACGACCAGTATCCCGATTTCCCCGGATATGCAAACGACACGATGGATAACCTTCAAAACAGTTAAGCTATGGCACTTGTAGTTAATGGAATAGAACGTTCTTTCACCTTTAAGAAAGGGAATGAAACGATAACGCTGAGCGATCCGAACCTGTCCGACACACCGGACGCAGTTATGAGTTATTATGCCAATCTATATCCGGAACTGACCACCGCATCGGTGCATGGGCCGGAAATAAGGGAAGACAGGGTGGTCTATGAGTTTAAAACCACCATAGGGACAAAAGGATAAGTTATGCAAACAGTTAATAAAAAACAGGAATCATGCAGGCAGTTGGAACCATCGCAGATACAGATGCTGGCACGGTATATTATCGGCCAGACGGAACGAGGCGTCCGAAGCGGAGTGAACAGGAAAAAACGGATTACGGCGCCCGGCGGCGCTGTAATTCTTTTCTGAAAACACGGTTCGTACCGGTAGCGCCCGTAATCGTTACAAGGGAATGGAACGGAAAAGAGTATAATTACATGACAAAAGAGAATTATGCCTACCTGTTAAAATCCGCCCTGAAGTACGCCTCGCTTATGGGAGTTGAATTAACCCATAATCCGGGGAACAGCATAGGGGAAGGCATCGCAAACCTTTATGATGAACTGGACGACGCCATAGGGGATATTTCCCTCAATATGGAACTGTATGAAGAGAAACTGCAATTCGTTTTATGGAAATACCACCCTTGGGGAAGCTATACCTTTTACTGGCTGCCGGTCAGGTTCACGGAAACGCTGAATCCGAAATTAAGGAAGATTGCCCACTCATTTATTCATGCGTTCATACACGGCAACGAAATACAAACGATCAATGACTCGCCGGATGTGGAATGGGTGCTGGAAGCGATAAGGGACAAC
>JAISCL010000061.1 GCA_031265585.1 Tannerella sp.
TCCAGCCTGATTGGGAACAGGCAGTCAAGCCCCTGATTATACTGTTTGAATATCGGCCTTTGCATATAATTATATGATTGATTATCAGATGCAAATATACGAAAAATCCTGCAAACAGCCAAATATTTTTGCAAGTTTTTTTACTCTTTTTTGATCGGATAAAGTACAAAAAAAAAAGAGGCTGCCTGGCTTTTGAGACAGCCTCACACCAAACCGGCATACAATTTATGCCGCGCACAGTATAACAATAACAAGCAATTATGACAGCAAGCAAATTATTCGATTCAACAGCAATAGAGACCGGAGACCATTTCAGAAACGGGGCAAGACCTGCAAAGCCGTAAAAGCAGGAGAAATATTAAAAAATAAAGCAAAATGAGAACGCGATTATTTATTGTATTAATAGCATTGATGGCTGTTGGTAGTTACTGCAAAGGGCAGGATCCGGAACCTAAAGAATGTGCAAACGGAAAATATGGTTATACGGACAATGCAGGAAGAGGGGTCATTTCGTGTAAATATGATAATGCAGGGAGTTTTAATGAAGGACTGGCTTTGGTTTCTTTGAACGGCAAATATGGATATACTGACAGGACAGGAAAAGAAATCATACCCTTTAAGTACGATTATGCATGGAATTTTGTTGAAGAACTGGCTGTGGTTGAGTTGAACGACAAACGTGGATATATAGACAGGGCAGGCAAAGCGGTCACTCCATTAAAATACGATAAAGCAGAGGATTTTGATGAAGGACTGGCTGCGGTTGAGTTGAACGGTAAATATGGATATATTGACAGGACAGGCAAAGAAATTATTCCATTGGAATACGATAAAACAGGCGGGTTTTATGAAGGACAGGCTATGGTTGAGCTGAACGGCAAATGTGGCTACACTGACAGGACAGGAAAAGCAGTCATTTCATTGAAATACGATGAGGCATACAGTTTTTATGAAGGACTGGCTACAGTTGAGCTGAACGGCAAATGGGGCTACCTTGACAGGACAGGGAAAGTTGTCATTCCATTGAAATACGATGAGGCATACCTCTACGGCAAAGAAATATACATAGACAAACAGGGCCATGAATATGCTACGGAAGAAGAAGCATTAAAAGCAGTAACATCACAGTGGAAATAATTATGAACGTAACAGTGAAAGATTATGACAGCAGAGACATTTTTCAGTTCAACGGCAATGGAGCCGGAGACCATTTCAAAAAAGCGGGCGTCATTCCCGAAGAACACCGGGTGGATGTGGAAACGGGAGACTTTCCGCATGTGTGTCTCTATGCCGGCAAAAGGTAGATATGGCAAACGTCTGGTCTGACTTTTTCCCCAAAAAGAGATTTGTCCGGTCTTACTTTTTCCCTTACCTTTGCAAAAAATTTAGTTAGTATGGACATAAAATACAAGTTTTTCTAAATATATTTTCTGATGAAACGATTTATTATTTTACTGATCACTACCGTTGCTTCTCTTAACAGTTGGGGGCAGGACATTTCGGGCGCATGGAACGGTATTTTAAAAATTCAAGGCGTCCAGCTTCGCTTGGTTTTCCATATTCAAAAGACGGCGACGGGATACAGCGCCACGATGGACAGTCCCGATCAGGGGGCAAAAGATATACCCATGACTTCTGCGAGCTTTGAAAATAATGTTTTGAAACTGTCCGTTGCCAGCGCCGGAATCGGGTATGAAGGCGTTTTAAATGCCGACGGGAATATTACCGGCACGTTCAAGCAGATGCAACTGTCGCTACCGCTGGATCTGACAAAGGGAACGGTCGAAGCGGAAAAGCCGCGCCGTCCGCAGGAGCCGTCGAAACCCTATCCCTACCGCGAAGAAGAAGTCTCCTTCAAGAATGAGGACGACGGCGTGACGCTGGCCGGGACGCTGACCCTGCCTGCCGGGGAAGGCACATTCCCAGCTGTCATCCTGATCAGCGGGAGCGGCGCCCAGAATCGCGACGAAGAAATCATGGGACACAAGCCCTTCCTTGTCCTGTCCGATTACCTGACACGGCACGGGATCGCCGTCCTGCGCTTCGACGACCGCGGTACGGCCGCTTCCACAGGTAATTTCCGGACGGCTACAAGCTACGACTTCTCGAAAGACGCGGCAGCAGGCGTGAAATACCTGCAGGGCCGGAAAGAAATCGACCGGAAAAGAACCGGGCTGATCGGACACAGCGAAGGGGGAATCATCGCTTCCATGCTGGCGGCGCGTTCGGACGGCATCGCGTTCATCGTGCTGCTGGCCGGGCCGGGCATTCCGGGGGATTCGCTCCTTCTGTTGCAGCAGGACGCGATCGGCCGCGCTTCCGGCACGAATGAAAAAGAGATTCAAACGGCCTGTGAAATCAACCGGAAACTGTACGATATGATCATCCGTACTGCCGATACCGTTCAGTTATACAGGGAGGCTGAAGCATACCTCAAACAGGCAATCGCGCAGCATTCTCATTTGAAGCCGGGCAATATGAGTGAAAATGAAGACCTTTTTATACGTACGGTGATGCAGCAAATCTCAAGTCCGTGGCTGCGCTATTTCCTGCGTTACAATCCTGCCGAAGCGCTGGAGAAGGTGAAATGTCCCGTTCTTGCCCTCAACGGGGAAAAGGATTTGCAGGTTCCGCCGGGAGTAAACCTGGAAGCCATCCGCAAAGCCGTCAAAAAGGGTAAGCTGACGGCCCGGGAGCTGCCCGGCCTGAATCATATTTTCCAGGAGTGCACCACCGGACTGTTAACGGAATATTCGACGATCGAACAAACCTTTTCGCCCGCAGCCCTCGACATCATCCTGAACTGGATTAAGAATCAAGCATCAAAATAAAAATTATGAAAGTACTTGCATCTGTAACCCGCGAACCGGGTCAGTTATCATTAGAAGAAGTAGAGTTATCAACACCCAGGGCATCGGAAGTGCTTGTTAAAACCATCGCCTGCGGCGTATGCCATACGGATGCGGCGGCATTACATTCCTTTATCCCCGTCACCTTACCCATCATACTCGGGCACGAAGGAGTCGGGATCGTAGAGGAGACAGGAAGCGAAGTCAGCACCTTAAAAAAAGGCGACCGTATCATCATGTCGTTTCCTTCGTGTGGAAAATGCGACTATTGCCATGAGGGCCATCCATACGCCTGCGACAGCCTGAATACATTGTTTTTTGACGGGACATACAATGACGGGACAAAAAGATTTTCCCGGAACAAAATTGAAATATCGTCCTTTTTCGGACAGGGTTCTTTTGCCGACCATGTTATTATCGACGCACGCAACGCAGTAAAAGCGGAGGTGGATACGGACGAAGATTTGGCGAACCTGTGCTCGCTGGGCTGCGGTGTACAGACCGGCGCCGGAGCCGTCCTGAACCGCTTCGCATCGAAAAAGGGAACTTCCATTGCCATATTCGGTTGCGGAGGCGTAGGGATGAGCGCCATTATGGCAGCAGTAATAGCCGAATGTAACCTGATTATAGGAGTAGACATCGTCCCCTCCCGGCTGGAACTGGCAAAAGAACTCGGAGCAACGCATGTCATCAACAGCCGTGAAACGGATCCCGTAGCAGAAATAAAGAAGATCACCGGAGGCGGAGTGCATAAAAGCGTGGAATCATCAGGCATAGCCGACGTGACCCTTCAGGTGCTCGGATGCCTGAGACGCGAAGGGACGGCGGTTCTGCTCAGCGTGACCGGCTCGGAAGAAATCCGTCTTCCGCTTGAAACGCTGATCCTCAACCCCAGCATCACACTGACCGGGCTTAGCGAAGGAGCCTCCAATCCGCAGATATTCATTCCCAGGCTGGTTCAATATTACAGGGAAGGCCGGCTCCCGGTTAATAAGCTTGTGAAATTTTATGATTTCAAAGAGATTGAAAAAGCGTTCGAAGATTCGCACAATGGAGTGACAATAAAGCCGGTTTTGCGTTTCTGAAGCAAAAAAGAGGCGCCTCCCCCCGGGAAACGCCTCTTTTTTACGTTAAAGACAGTCCGTCAGTTTAATGACCCACGCATAATCGCAGGGAGCTGTTCCGACCGTTAGCGCCGGAGGCCGGACAGTCAGTTTTTTCCCGCTGTGGGAACAGGATACTTTTGCCGCCGAACCCAATACCCCGGCAGACGCCGGTTTTCGGGGAACGCCTTCTATCGTCACGGCGCCGGCCGGATATTTCGTAAAAATCACATACAGATCGTTCCCCTTTGTTGTATAGCAGGCCGATATGGCGGCGTTGCCCGAAGCTACATCCCACGGTTTCGTTGAATAGATAGCTTCACCGTTTACACGCAGCCATTTTCCCATATCGGAAAGGCGTTGTTGCATAATTACGGGAATGCGTCCGTCGGCGGTCGGGCCTATGTTCAGTAGCAAATTGCCCCCCATAGCGACTTTCCCGACAAGCAGGTGAATCAGTTCTTCGGACGAGCTGTAGTCGTCCAGGTTCTCATTCCGGTTATACCCGAACGAATGTCCGATCCCCCGGCACTCTTCCCAGGGATGGTAAATCCTTTTGTCCTTCACATTATCGCTGTGAACCAGGTCATATTCGGTCGTATAAAAGCCGCCGTGCCTGCTTCGCGTTTCCTTACCCCAGCGGTCGTTCACGGCAACCGTTTCTTTCACCGGCGATTCATTATACAGCCAGGCAAGGAAATCCGTACTCCGAAGCCTGTCCGACGTATAATCCCATTCACCGTCCGGCCAGACAATGTCCGGTTCATACTTCGTAACAAGCTCTTTCATCTGCGGGATCATGTGTTGCATTACATACGTATCCGGATCGTTCCTATATAGCGGGTTAAACCATTCCAGCAGCGAATAGTAATAACCCATGTGCAGGCCCGTTTTTTTCACTGCCGCAGTAAGGTCGCCCAGCAGGTCACGGTGCGGCCCGACATCGACAGCGTTCCAGTTCCACGCATATTCGCTTGGCCATAAGGCATAGCCGTCATGATGTTTGGAGGTCAGCACGACATATTTGGCGCCGGCCTCCCGGAACAGTTCAGCCCATTCGTCCGGGTCAAACAGTTCGCATTTAAAATCATGAACGAAGTCCTGATATTGAAAAGACTCGCTATACATCGCCTGATGATGTTTGATAAATAACGGATGCTTCGTTGCCAGCCGGTTCCAGTAATGTTCCGAATAACATTCGTAAATACCCTTTGCGCCGTCTTTATATAACGGCCCCCAGGCAGGTACGCTGTACACGCCCCAATGGATAAAGATACCGAACTTTGCATCCGTGAACCATTGCGGCACCGGACGGCGGTCAACAGAGGCCCAGTCGGATACATACTCTCCCTGAGCAAAAACCGAGGCTGCAGTTATTAACCAGCCTGCTAAAAAAGTAATGATTTTTGTGACTTTCATAAGCATAAGTGTATAAATATTTTTTCTTAAACGATTGCAAAGCTTCCATACTTCTACAGGATAGCCGGACCGCTAAATTCTTTCAGCATTCTGGTTTTAAATTCATCTTCTACGGCCTGCAATTCTTTTTCGGCGGCCTGTCTTTTTTGGCGGCTTTCGCTCTGGATTTTCAGGACGTCGTCAATCGTGGCAAACAGATCGGTGTTGACTTTTTTCAGGGTTTCGACGTCGATGATACTCCGTTCACTTTCCTGTGCTATCAGTGTGCTGGAAGTGCGAAGCATTTCACTGTTGCGGTGCAACATCTTATTTGTCGCTTCATTTACGGCTTTCTGTGCTTCCATAGCCTGCTGCGAATGTACCAGCCCCAGCGCCAGCACCATTTGGTTCCGCCATAGCGGCAGGGTATTGACGATGCTGGACTGTATTTTATCCATCAGCATTGAGCTGTTATTCTGCACCAGACGGATCTGGGGCGCAAGTTGCAGCGAAATCATGCGGCTCAGCTTCAAATCATGCAGTTTTTTCTCAAGCTGATCCAACTGCTGTTCCAGGAACCGGCTTTGCTGGGTGATTTTGGGATCATTCGTCTGTTCTGCTTCGGATTGCAGGGCCGGGAGCGCTGTCTGCCGTATCTCCTGCACCTTCTCTTCCCCGGCATAAATATACAGGGATATATCCCTGTAATACTGTTCGTTCTGCTCATATAAGCGGTCAAACAGATGGATATCCTTCAGGAGTGTCTGGTAATGTTTTTCCAGCTGCCTTTCTACCTGTACGACGTTCGTTTCTATCTTCGAATAGGCCGCCTTGATATACACTATTTTCTTTTTCAGGCTCATCAGGAAACGCCAGAACCCGCCCGGTTTATCGACTGTCCTGTCAAACGTTTTCAGGTCGCTGACCAGTACGGACAGTGTATCGCCGACAGCGCCCAAATCCTTGTTTCGGATCTGGCTCAGTACGGTTTCGGAAAACGCAACCATTTTTGACTGGGAAGCTGCGCCGTATTCGATAATACTGCTCTTATCTTCCAGGTTAATCCGGGATTTATATTGTTCTACCGTTGCTCTGTCTTCAGGCGCCGGTGCGAATCCTTTCGGCATTTCTCTCTGTATAATATCCATAATCTATTTGTTTTTAATGTGAATCAATCAGTCCCCGGTTTTTCAAACTTTGCAGATACGCTTTCGATTCGGCGTCGATATCCAGCATATCGGCCCGGAACAGATTAGCCAGTTCCTGTTCGAAAGCGTCGCCCGTCAACGTAATGGCTTCGGCCATACGCACCAGCGAATCCTTCATTTCATCCGACTGCATGCCCGACGCTTCAAGCTCATGATACTGTTTAAGCAGTTTCGTGACCGTTTCGGCATGGCGCATGCAAAACAGTTCGCCGGCAGACAGATCCTTCTCCTGAATGATGCGGGCGACCTTACTCATCCGATTCAGCGTATTTTTCACCGCTCCGTTCGCGATCTGCTTCTCCAGGTACTTAATCTCCCCGGCAAACGTTTCGCGTTCCGGGAAATCTTCCGGGCTGTCTTCTTCTTTTGTTTCCCCGGCCAGCTCCTCCGGGGTATCCTCCCGTTCGTCGCGGATCCGGATGTCGGCAATCAGTTGCTTCTTATCCGCGCCTTCGGGGTTCTGGCGAATGATGTTCAGGATATTCAGGAAGTCGCGTATGACTTCACGGGGCGTAAGGAAATCGGAGGCTCCCGGTTTATTATACATTTCTTCCATGAAGCCGTGAATATCCTTATTCGAAAAATCGACCTGTGTATTATAATTCAGATCGAATATTTCCTTCAGTTTTTTGAGTAATACAAAAATCTCGTCATGGCTGAGCGGCTTCAGGCGAATCACGGGCTGTGCATAGTCACGCAGTCCGTCCGTTTCAAACTTGTTCACCTGCAGGCGTGTTTTCAACGCATCATAACTGTAAAAGCCCTTTTCCCTGTCTTCCAGCATATCGGTCGTCCCCGCCACATTGATAAATAAATGCCCGGTTTTCCCCTGGAAGCAGTCGTTATAAATGCTCATCATCTTTTCATAATTCTTCCGGCGCATGCCCGGATTGCGGATTTTATACAGGTTGATCGCTTCGTCCAGACTGATCACCAGCCCGCTGTATCCGATGGCGACAAACAGACGGCAAAAGTTTTTCAGCATTTCGTAATAATTCCGGTCATTCACAATCTCGCCGACGCCCAGGTCCCGGCGCGCTTCCGTGCGGGTGGTATATTCCCCTTTCAGCCAGCGCAACGCGTTTTTCCGCAGGAGATCATCCTGCCGCATGTACCCTTCGTAATATTTCACCACCGCGATCCCGAAATCAAAGGCTCCAACATCCGTCAGCTCATTTACGGTCTGCATGATACCGCGTTCGACCGGCGCAAAATACTGCGGACTGCGGATGTCCGTCACCGGTATTTTATGTTCGGAAGCCGTCTGCATCATCACTTTCTCGATCCATTTTTCGAGCAGGACAGGCAACGCCCCCCCTTCCGGCCTTGTCCGGACAGCCAGATTATTCATCAGCGAGGCATATAACGCCTGCGCCTTGCCGTCGTTGGAATACAGGCGTGTATGCGGGGTGAAATCGGTCGTTGCAACTACAAACTGTTGATTCAGCGCAACTGTATTGAGAAGGTGAAGCATAAACGATTTGCCCGAGCCGAAATCGCCGATCCAGTACTTCACCATGCTGTGCCCGTCCTTCACCTCTTCGAGTGATTGCAGCGCCATAGCCACCTCGTCGGAACGCCCGACCGTGATATGCTGCACCCCCAGTTTCGGTACAACGCCACCAATCAACGAATTAATAACGGCGGTCGCTTCTTTCGGTTTTATTTTTTTGTTCATACGGCGTGTGTTTTAAAAGGCTTCTTTCCCGGCTATCTGTTGATAATAATCTTCATTGAGCACATAACCGGCGCCGTCTTCTTCAATCAACAGGTCGTCTAGCAGTTCGTAATACTGCTCATTGATACTTTCGATAAACCGGTCACGGAACAGCCCTTTTGAGGTTGCAAAGATATCAATTTCCTGCTGACTGAGGCGAAAAGAACGGGAAATAAATAAGTCCAGCAATTCTTTTTTATAATCCGGAACCTGCTGCGTCGGCGGCGTCCCTGCGGCGTCCGGCGTCTTGCCGGCGGCGACTTCCCGACCGGCAGGCGGTTCTTCCTCATTCAAATAAGCGCCCAGCAGCTGCGCCACTTTGTTTTGCTTCGTTTTAGCTTCCCGTATCTGTTCAACATTCAGGCTGATTTTACGCCGGACGGGAAGGTATACTTCTTCGATCTTTTTAAGCGCCTGTTCCAGGTTCCGGTCTTTCCGCAACTGCCGGCAGACGTCGTCAAATTTCTTTTCCCGCTCCTCATTACCGAATAATTTCGACGCATTCCGTTTGGAGATGGCATTATGCTTGAACGTATCCGAAGCGCTTTTCACATGCAGGTACTGCAGATAAAACTTCAACGCGACCCTTTTATCCCGCCCAACCATAAAATGATACGAACGGTAGTAAAAGCTACGCAACGCCACCACGCCCATCGAAGGGCCAAAGGAGAGAAGCGCGCAAACCTCCGCATAAAAACGCTCCGGAGAATCCTTCGTCTCAAAATGATCCGTCAACCGGCGGTAAAGCCGTTCCCTGCGTCCGCTGTCATGCTTGAACAGCGCCCGTTCCTCATCCTCGCTCAACGCCCGTATTGATTTCACTTTCCGCACGATGAGGGGATACGTTTCCCCGGCAAAATCATTTTCATCCTCCAAAACCGCCACAAACCCATAATGATAGCTTATTATATCAACGCAAAAACGGATCAGGAGGATATTGTAGTCAAAATCCGCCTTCCGTTCATCCGGCAGCTCGCGGGCGATGCTCAGGTACAGTTCCAGCACCGCTTCGACGCAAAAATCCAGCGCAAAATGCTTCCGTACAAGTCTCGTCTGATGATTTAGAGGCCTTATCTCCAAAGGATCCAGCTCATATCTCTTTTTATAGCTGTTCCCCAGCAGGTTCCTTTTGACCAGGTACCACTGAACAGACAAATAGAGAACAGCGCCACAAACGGCAGCGATCAGGATCCTCCAGACAATAAATTTAACATCCATATCTTAATTTCATAAAAAACGCACAAATATACAACATATCCAACAGTAATCTTACTGGATCAGTCATCCATATTTACATTTTCCACAAAAAAACCGCAAAAATAGATTGCTGACATTCATTTTCAACTCTCAAAGGATGCAATAAATACGGGATTTTTAAGTTTACTTTAGAAGAAAACCTGCAATTATGATGATGACTTTTATTGTACCTCCGTCTCTTGACGGCGAATTGCCTGCCGAACGGACTGCAGGGTGTACGCGGCTTGTTTATCCGATGCCGAATATTTATGAACTGACGGTCGCCGCAATTTTAGAACAGGAACATGAGGTCTACTACCAGGATTTTGTGCTGGCGAAAAAAAACGGGAAGCAATTTGAACAGTTTTTAGCGCAGGATAAGAGCGATTGCTATCTATTGTGGTGCGTTAACCTGTCATTGGAAACAGACCTGAAAACGATCCGCCATATTCGGAAATATCGTCCGGATGCGTGGATTATTACAATGGGGCCGGGGGTTACTTACTATACAGAGAAATTGCTTGTTGATTCGCGTGTGGTCGCAGTGAGGGGAGAACCGGAACTGACGGTTCGGGAACTGGCCGGGAATATTCCGGAAGGAAAAGATCCGAGCACGGTAAAAGGCATTTCATTCCTGAAAGACGGGACGATCCGTCATAATCCGGCGCGCGAACTGATCCGGGATCTTGACAGCCTGCCTTTTCCCGCACGTTATTTCATCGAGAAATATCCTTTTACGAACCCGAAACTGAAGATACATCCCTACACAACCGTGCTGACAAGCCGTAACTGCCCGTACAGGTGTATTTATTGTGTCCCGAGTTCGTTAACGTTTGCACGCGAGATTGAGTTCAGGAAAGATAATAACCGCAAACCCCCCGTCTCTTACCGTTCGGTGGAAAATGTGATTGAGGAACTGGATCTGCTGGCGGCAAAGGGATATCGTGCGATTACTTTTATAGATGATAATTTCATCACGACGACCGGGCGCCTGCGTTCTATTTGCGAATGTGTCAAAAAGCATCGGTTTAGCTGGGGATGCCAGGCCCGGGCGGATGCAATAACGGAAGAAGTTGCCCGGATCCTGCACGAATCAAACTGTGCGTTTGTAGACCTGGGCGTGGAAAGTTTTAACGGTGACATCCTGAAATATATTAAGAAAGGCCTTACTCCGGAACAGATATATGAAGGCATCGGATGGTTGAAAAAGTATCACGTGCCCGTTAAGCTCAATATCCTTATCGGGACAAGTCCGCTGGAAACAAAGGAAACGGTCGGAGACACGCTTCGTAAGGCAAAATCCCTGGGCGTGAGTCAGGTCATGTTTAACATCGTGGCGCCCTTCCCCGGCACGGAGTTTTATGAACTTGCGCGTGAAAACGGATGGATTCTCGGAGGCGACTACAAGCCCACCGATGTACAGCATTATTCGATCCTGAATTATCCCGGACTGTCGAACGGAGAGATGGAGAAGATGCTCTTTCGCAATAATCTCTCATTTTTCCTGCGTCCTTCCTTCATATTGGAAAATATCGGGCGGTTCGGATCGTTTACGGATTTTAAAATCGCGTTGAAAGCGCTCCGACGCAAATTATTTCATGCCTGATATGTTATCTGTCGTCATCATTACCTGGAATGCCGGGGCGGATCTGGAAACCTGCCTGGATTCCGTATTGGAGGCAACGACCTGCAGATCGGCGGAAATAATTGTCGTGGATAACGGCTCGACAGACGGTACCGGCGAAATCCTGCAATCTTATGACACCCGGGTGAAAATCATCCGGCTGGACAGGAATTACGGCGTTGCCTATGCGAGGAATACAGGAATGAAAACCGCAAAAGGTGATTATATCTGGATTCTGGATGTTGATACCGTTGTCAACCGGGATGCCGTTGACGGGATGCTGGATTACCTGGAAAATCATCCGGAATGTGGCCTTTGTTCCTGCCGTCTGCAATCGGAGGGGGGAGACGTCCAGGATAGCTGCCGCCGCCTTCCTTATCCCGTACATAAAATAAGAAACCTCCTGTCCGGAGAAACCGTCCGGCCCGTCTTCCCCGAAAAGATTCGCCGCCACATCGAAAAGCAAAATGAAAAACAGTTTTATAGAAAGGAAATTTCTGGCCGGGAACCCTTTGAGGCAGACTATGTGATTGGCGCCTGTCAGTTGTTCCGGAAAACCGTGCTGGATGAAGTCGGATACCTCGATGAAAAAATATTTTACGGCCCCGAAGACGCCGACTTCTGTTTCCGGATCTGCCGGAAAGGCTATAAAATTATATGCTTGCCTGCCTGTCATATTGTTCACCGCTACAACCGCATATCCGGCAAAAAAATCTTTTCACGCATGTCCCTTTTACACTTGAAGGGATTGCTGTACTTTTATGCGAAGCATCACTTGTTAACATCCAATCCGTATAATCAATCAAATCATGGATAAGAAACTGAACATCGTTGCCATCAATATTCCCTGGCCGGTCAATTACGGCGGGGTCATTGACATATACTGCAAAATCAAGGCCCTGCATGATTGCGGCGTCAAAGTGATCCTGCACTGTTTTGAATACGGGCGTCCGCATGCGGCGGAACTGGAAGACGTTTGCGAAGAGGTCTATTATTACCGTCGCCGCACGGGTCTCCTGTCCAACCTGACATATCTGCCCTACAACGTATACAGCCGCAAGGACAAACGACTGATCGCCAATTTGCTGAAGAATGATTATCCGGTTTTGTTTGAGGGATTGCATACCTGCTATTACCTGAATGACCGCCGGCTGGAGAACCGTTTCAAAATATTCCGGGAGTGTAATATTGAGCATGATTATTACCGTGCAATCGGAAAAGCAGAGCGGAACCTGCTAAAGAAATGTTTCTTCCATATAGAAGCCATCCGTTTTAAATGGTATCAGAAAAACGTTGCGAAAGCTGAGCTGATGATTGCAGTTTCGGGGACGGATACGGATTATCTGAAGCAGGAATTTCCCCGAAATAAAGTTGAATTTATACCGAGTTTTCATGGAAATGACCGGGTTATGTCCACCGTGGGACAATCCGGATTTCTGCTTTATCATGGTAATCTGTCTGTCATGGAAAATGAAAAGGCGGCCTTGTACCTTATTGAAAATGTATTCGGCAAAATGACTTCGTATCGTTGTATTATTGCCGGTTTGGATCCGTCGGAGACCCTTAAAAAAGCTATTTCACGCCATGGACATATTACCCTCGTTGCAAATCCGTCATCCGAATACATGCACGAGCTGATATGTACCGCCCAGGTCAACTTGCTGGTTACCTTCCAGGATACCGGTTTGAAGCACAAACTGCTGAACAGTCTGTTTACCGGACGCCATGTGGTTGTGAACCCGATGATGCTTACAGGCAGCGGACTCGACGAACTTTGCCATATCGCCGGCACACCGGAAGAAATGATTGAAAGATGCAGTAAACTGATGAATACGCCTTTTTCCGCAGACATCCCGGAGGAGCGCCGCAAAAAGCTCTTCCCGTTTTTCTCAGATAACTGTCAGGCCCGGAAACTGATTGAAATGATCCGTTTCCAATAAACTTTCAACTGTTAAAGTTTTGCGGGGCGCGAATATATGATTATTTTTGTTTGATAAAAATAAGTGATATGTGGCAGGAAGTCTTAATCCTAATCATTGCAGTTATCGTCATCGGATATGTCGGGTATAAAATATATTGTTTTTTTACACAGCCGGCATCTTCATGTAACAGTTGTGCGGGCTGTTCGTTGAAAGAGCAACTGAAAAGCAAAAACCGGAACTGTAAAGAATTTAAACCTAAAAAAGGTAAGTTTTTTACAGTCGCAGGCAGAAACAGGGAACAGCGTCCGGATAACATAGGGGGTTGTTCGGCAGATAATATTTGTGACAGTAAAAAATAATTCATTCCGATTGCTTGTTGTTTTCATTTTATTTTCTACCTTCGCACCCGCAATGAAAACTTCGTTGCCAGAAGATCCTCGGGGTGTAGCGCAGTCCGGTTAGCGCACCTGCTTTGGGAGCAGGGGGTCACAGGTTCGAATCCTGTTACCCCGACAAAAACTGATGAATTATTACAAATCAGTTGATTACGAAAAAAAATAAATGTCTATATGAAACTGGGATAGACGAAAATAGACAGTCAAAGGGCTTTATTTGTTTTTAGTGTCGCAGCAAAAAAACAAAAAAATTATGGCACGAAGAAAGAAAGAATTAGTTATGCCACATCTGAATAATTGTGGCGGAGATTTATCGAAAATGTGGTATGTTGAATATTCGATAAGAAATCCACAGTCCGGTGAGATGGAACGTGTCCGGCATTATGATGGAATAAATCAATATTCGACGTATGGGGAGAGGTTTGCGGAGGCGCAAAAGGTATTTGAATATTATACCAGGCAGATTCTTGCCGGCAGTATTTCATATCAGAAATTTGCAGAATTTGTAGATTTGCTGCTTTACGACGGACAGGCTGCTTTCTCGAAAAAAAGAACGGCGCCTGCCGGGCATATTAAGGTGTATCTGTCCGAATTTTTACGAATTAAAAGCCTGGAAATAAATGCAAACAGCATAAGGTCTTACACGTCAAAACTTCGACTGTTTTATTTGTACGCCGAAGAAAAGAATATTACAAATAAGCCTGTCACTTACTACACGCAGGAAATAATTACCGATTTCTTAAGGAATCTTACGATAAAAGGATTATCAAGGATAACTATGTGTAAATACGAAGGATTACTGCATAGTTTCTTTGGATACCTGAAAACAAAAAA
>JAISCL010000089.1 GCA_031265585.1 Tannerella sp.
GCTCAACTTTAACCTGCAGGTGGACTGCTGGTGTCTCGAAAACACGAACTTGCCGAAGCTGAACGAATCCCTGCTGCTTTTCACGGAGAATCTGGCGCAGTCGGGACAGCGCACGGCAAGGGAACTGCTGGGCTGTCGCGGCTGGACGGCATGTCACGGTGCGGACGTCTGGTTTAACACCGCGCCGCAGGACGGCAATCCGCTCTGGGCAACGTGGTTCTTTGGCGGCGTCTGGCTGATGCAGCAGCTGTTCGACCATTACGAGTACGACCCCGACCCGGAATATCTGAAACGTATTTATCCGCTGATGAAGGGCGCAGCGGAATTTTCGCTTGACATCCTGATAAAAGACCCCGTAACCGGCTATATGGTAAGCTGCCCGTCCACCTCGCCCGAAAACACGTTTTACGACAGAGACAGGAATGTATGTGCCGTCTCAATGGGAGCAGCCGGCGAAACGCAGATGATTCGCAAGCTGTTCCGCGATTTTCTCAAGATGAGCGAAACGCTGGGAACGGACGCCGAACTGGTGGAAGAAGTGAAAAAAGCCCTGTCGCAACTGCCGCCGCACCGGATCGGCAAAAATGGACAGCTGCAGGAATGGCTGGAAGATTTTGACGAGCCGGAACCGACACACCGCCTGTTTGTACACTGGTATGCGGCATATCCCGACGATGACATTACGATTCGCACAACGCCGGAGCTGATCGAAGCCCTGCGTGTTTCGATGGACCGGCGAACCGACATGATGTATCGCGGACTTTTCGGCGGCTGGAAAATCAATCTGCGGGCAAGACTTGAGGAAGCGGAAAAGGCTTATGCCTTACTGCACACGATGCTGACGGACGTGAGTGTCCATCCATACGCCGAAGACAGCCGGATAACGCCGTCGATGGAAGGCAATCAGGGCGTGCCGGGCATCACCGCCGGCATTGCCGAGATGCTGATGCAAAGCTATAGCGGTGAAATTTTGCTGCTGCCGGCATTGCCCGTACAGTGGAAAACCGGCGCGGTAAAAGGACTTCGGGCGCGCGGAGGATACGATGTGGATATGGCATGGGAAGAGAGTAAACTCTCCAAAGCCATCATCAAGGCTCATTACGATAGAACCTGCCGGTTGCGTACCAAAACGCCGGTCAAAGTTTTTGCAGGAAACAGGGAAGTGCCATGCAAGCTATTGGACGGAAACTGTGTAGAATTTGAAGCCAAATCAAATGAAACATACCGTATTGAACCGATTAAATAACACACGATGAGAAGTTTGTTTTTATATATTGCAATCATTTTAAGTGCGGTTATCGTATCCGGCACTTTTGCCCGCGAACAGGCGGAAAGGCTTCCGGTTACCGTTCGGAAATATGATTCCGTTTCGGGCAAATATATCACGGAACGTATGGTTTTAAACCCGAAGAAAACGGCTATCATTGTTATCGACATGTGGAATTACCACTGGTGCATGACCGCTTCGGAACGCGTGTCGGCCATGGGTCCGCGCATGAATGGCGTGCTGGCGGTTGCGCGGGAAACCGGAATGCAGGTCGTGTGGAATCCGAGCGACGTGGCGACCGCCTATTCCGGCTATCCGCAGTACGAAAACGCTGTCGCAGTGAAACACGGGGAAGGTCCCCGGGTACGTGCTCCCATTGTCGCCCGATTCACCGCTCCGTCTGGAAAGTGCATGTGCGGGCACGGGATACACTGTATCCTCAACTACGGGCATGACGCCATGCATCCCGATTTGGTAATCGGGGACAGCGACCTGATTTCTTCCTCAACCGGCGAAATATACGCCCTGCTGACCAAACGCGGCATTACTGACGTCATTTACATGGGTGTACACACAAACATGTGCGTATTCGGCAAGCCCGGCGCCATCTCAAGCATGTGGAACAGCGGATTCAACTGTCTGCTCGCCCGCGATCTCAATGATGCTTTCACCGCATACGAGCCTGACAGAAATTATACTCCCGACACGGGAACAACCGAAATCGACGAAAATCTCCAAAAGGCAGGCATTCCGAATATCAATATGGCTGACAATTTCCGTGATGCGGATCTGTGGAAATCCGGTGCGCCGGTCGATTATGTCCGCTTTACCCCGTGGGGGAAACCCGACCGTCCCTATATCATGGAAAATCCGACGACCGTAACCCTGTCCGCCACATGGCTGCCGGACGCCGAAATCCGCTATACCGACGACGGTAGCGAACCGACGCCGAAATCATCATTATATACAGGGCCGATAACAGTAAGCCGGACGCAAACGCTTCGTGCGGCAGCATTCCGCAAGGGCAGGCAGGTCAGCCTGCCGGCTAATGCCCGTTATGCCCGGTTACCTGCGGAAATACCGCCGCTGCCGGACGTCTATCTTGATGATTTATCGTATATCCCGAACGATTATACCAACCATTCCAAAGGAGCCTATGCGTGTCTGTGGCATCCGCAAAAGGGAAAATCGTTTGAAGAAAAACCGTTGCGGGTACGGAATAAGACATATTCTCACGGGATGGGATTTCGCGCGCCCTCGTCCGTACAATACGAAATCAAACCGGAATACAGGCGTTTCGTTGCCCGTGCGGGGGTTGACGACAATGTGCTCGACAATAATAACGGACGGTTTCTTGCCATACACGGCAGTGTGATCTTCAAAGTATTTATCGACAGCAAACTTGCAGCCGAAAGTCCGGTTATGCGTATTTCGCAGGAGCCGTGGCGATTCGATGTGGAAATCCCGCAGGGCAGTTACCGGATCAATCTGGTTTGCATGGACGCCGGGAGCCGTAACATTCTTGACTACGGCAACTGGGTGAATGCCGGATTCGTAACAAAGTAAATGAATAGAAACGTATCAATCAAAAATAATTAAGCAAGATGAGAGATTTAAAATTTTACTTGAGTTTATTACTGGCATCAGGAATTATTTTTTCCCTTGATGCACAGAGTGACGCCATGCAGGGCATGGCTCATAAAAAGTCGGAATCCTACATTTATCCGAAAGAACCGGAAGTGTTAAAACAGCTGGACAACTGGCAGGATTTAAAGTTTGGCATTATAATGCATTGGTGTATTTACAACGAACTTCCGGGCGGGCACATCCAGTCATGGGTACTTGTTCCCGAAGACCTCGACTGGATTAATCCTCACCGTACAGTGCCTTACGATGAATATAAGCGTAATTACCGGGCATTGATCAACAAATTCAAGCCCGACCGTTTTGAGCCGGAGGCATGGGCAAAAACTTTCCGGCAGGGAGGCGCTAAATACATGGTATTTACCACTAAACACTGTGACGGCTTCTGTTTATGGGATACCCGGCAGACGGATTTTTCCATTGCTCACGGAGCGTTTCGCGATAATCCCCGGCGCGACCTTGTCAAAGAAACGTTTAACGCTTTCCGTAAGGAAGACTTTATGATCGGCGCCTATTTCTCCAAACCGGACTGGTTTTGTCCCTACTACTGGTGGGATTTCTTTGCCACGCCCACCCGGAATGTAAATTACGACATCAAAAAATACCCCGACAGATGGAACAAATTCAAGGAATATACCTGTAACCAGATAGAAGAATTGACAAACGGCGATTACGGGAAAATAGACATCCTCTGGTTAGACGGTGGCTGGGTACGTCCGCCCCGGCAGGACATTGACATGCCGAAGATTGTCCGCATGGCGCGAAACTATCAGCCGGAACTTCTGGTCGTTGACCGTACAGTGGCCGGCGAATACGAAAATTATCAGACACCGGAACAGGAAATTCCCAACGCACAGGTGGAAACGCCCTGGGAGAGCTGTATCACCCTGGGACACGCATGGGAACATTTGCCCGGAGATACGTACAGGTCAAGCGCAAATGTGATTCATACACTGGTGGAAATTGTGGCAAAAGGCGGAAATCTTCTGTTGGGAATAGGTCCTGCGAAAGACGGGACCATGCCGGACGAAGTGGTCGCCTGCCTGAAAGAAGTCGGAGACTGGCTGAAGCAAAACGGGAAAGCCATTTACAATACCCGCATAACTTATTATTACAGGGATAATAACACATGGTTTACTCAAAGCAAAGACGGAAAGAAAATCTATGCAGTCGTTTGTCTGCCGGAAGGCGAAAAGATTCCCGCTAAAATTGTTTGGAAAGGAAATGAACCCGCCCGCAGCAGTAAACTGATCTGCCTGCAAACGGGAAAATCCGTTCGCTGGAAGAAAACAGCAGAAGGAATTGAAGTCGCTTTGCCCGCCGGTCTGCCGAAAGATTTGCCTGCCATTGCTTTTGAAATGAACAGATGATTAAATAATCCACCCGGCGTTTTCGCTACGCCGGGTTAAAACTTTACAAATTTTAAAAGCTATGTTTTACGTAAGAATTAACAAAATCAAAGTTTTCAACAACCGGGAAGGCTTTAGAGGGCTGTTCGACCGTACCGAACCGGCACCTGCCGTTTTATACGATCAAACTGCCGGGCATGACGCGGCGGACAAGTACAATATCATCCATGACATTGAAAACAATGGTCATTTTCCTGTAAGTAACCGTCCGGGCATCAGATCCGTAACGACGCTGAATGGATTCTCGCAGATTGACGGCAACAGAGCCTCCTGTGACGGCAAGTTGCCGGACGGTAGTATATGCCGTTACGGTAATTGACAGCCGTATCAGGCATCCTGAGTACATTTGTGATATAATGATACACGCCATCAATGTCATCCATTGCTTCCGGCGTAAAGCGAATACGGTATTGCCTCATAAAGGTTGCGGGAGAACGGTTAAAGAGGTTTCATGCCGCGTTCGACACGCGATTGATTCAGTTTTTCACGGAAATCCTCACCGTAATGTTCAA
>JAISCL010000164.1 GCA_031265585.1 Tannerella sp.
TTTTGGTGGTGCATAAAGATAAGTGAAATCTTGCACAGGGCAAAGTGTTTGGTAAATTATTTTACTTCAACACTTTGCCTATTATGTAAATACAAATGTCTGCGGATTTAAGGTATTATGAAAAAAAAATCTTTTTCACGGTCATCTGCCATGCTGCGTAAGACGCTGCTGTGGATGATTGTTTTATCAGGATGGTTGTTTTGCGTGCAAACGCAAAACGTGTATGCGCAGGATGGTTTCACGGTCACCGGAACAGTAATCGATATGACCGGCGAACCGCTTGCAGGAGTAACGGTTATGCAGAAGAATGCGGTTACCGGGACGGCGACCGATATAGACGGGAAATACTCGTTGCGGCTTCCACAGCGTAACGTGACGTTACTGTTTTCCTATATCGGTTTTGTGACACAGGAAATCGTGGCGTCCGACCCGGTTCTCAACGTAACGCTGAGGGAAAACCTGAAGGATCTCGACGAAATCGTGGTCATCGGTTACGGTACGGCCAAGAAACGCGACCTGACCGGTGCGATCTCAACCGTGAAAACGGAAAAGTTGGCTGTGGAAGCGCCTCAGACGGTACAGGATTTGCTCCGCGCCAATTCGGCGGGACTCTCCATCGGTCTTTCGTCCAGCGCCAAAGGTACCGCCAATATGCAAATCCGTGGCGCTAACTCTTTGAAGGCAAGCACTTCGCCGCTGCTTGTCGTGGACGGCGTGATTTATGAAGGGGCGCTGGAAGACATCAATCCGATGGATATCGAGTCTATTGATATCCTGAAGGATGCCAGTTCGGCGGCTGTCTACGGCGCCAAGTCGGCCAACGGCGTGGTCGTGATTAATACCAAACGCGGCAAGGGCGGCAAGCCGGTCATCAGCTTCAATGCGAACATCGGCGTTGCGGCATCAGCCGACGTGCCGGAGATACACGACGAGAAGAGCATTATGGAATGGCGGTACGACTACGAAAGGGGAAAACGTACGGACGAATATCTGGCGCAGTATCCCGAGATGTATACCGATCCGCGCAAGTTGCAGGGCGTAAGTCAACTGGACTGGTACAACTATGACCAGGGGACGCCCGTCGGTTCCATTACCGAAGAGCAGTTGCTCACCACCTACCTCTCGCGCCTGGAGTTTAAAAGCCCCGAAATCGCCAACTACCTGAAGGGACGCTTCACGGACTGGTCAGACCTGGTGCTTCAGACCGGATTGCAGCAGGACTATACGGTCGGCGTCTCCAACCGGACGGACAACCTGACGTATTACTGGTCGCTGGGATATGCCGACCGCGAAGGAGTCGTCGTCGGGGATGCGTTTTCCACGTTCCGCACGCGGCTTAACCTGGAATCGAAAATCACCGACTGGCTGTCCGTGGGCATGAACACCGGCTTCTCCTCGCGCGACGAAAGCGCCATGACATGTGACTGGGCACAGATAATACAGCTCACACCCGTATCCGCCAATGATATAGGGAATCCAGATGTGACCGATGATTTCCTTGTTAAGTATCCGGGTGGCGATTTGATGGCGAGTAATCCTTTCTTCGACAACATGTACCGCGATCGGAAAAAGATGTATACCACGCTCAACTCGAATCTCTACGCCCGCCTGACGCTGCCTTTCGGATTCGAGTATCAACTGAATTACATTCCCCGTTACGAATGGTATGAATACTACAATCACGATTCGTCTAGGCATCTCTTGTGGACGGCGATCGGCGGTTCGTCCACGCGCGAGACGGAAAAAATATTCTCGTGGCAGATGGACAACGTACTCCGCTGGAAACAGGAGTTTAACGGCGCTCACAACGTGGAGGTAACGCTGCTGGCCAATGCCGAGGAATATCAGTCGTGGAGGCAGAAGATGACCGCCAAACAGTTTTCACCGAGCGACGTGCTGGGATACCACCGCATGCAGGCGGGAACGATTCCCCTGAACGAGAGCGATGACCAGTATCAAACGGGCGATGCGCTGATGGGGCGCGTCTTCTATTCGCTCCAAAACAAATACATGATTACGGCTTCGGTGCGCCGCGACGGATTCTCCGCCTTCGGGCAGCAGCATCCGAGGGCTACGTTTCCGGCCGTCGCGCTGGGATGGGTCTTTACATCCGAAAATTTTGCGCAGCCGCTGACCGACATCCTTTCCTACGGCAAGCTGCGCTTCTCATGGGGACAGAACGGCAACCGCTCCATCGGACGCTACGACGCCCTGTCGGACATGACGTCGGGCGCGCATCCCTACATCGACCAGAACGGAAACCTCTACATCTCCTCGCAACTCTACGTGAACCGTATGGCCAACATGGGGCTGAAATGGGAAAGCACGGCTTCGTATAACGTGGGGCTGGACTTTGCGCTGCTCAACGACCGGCTGAGCGGTACGGTTGAATGGTATCTGTCGCGGACAAACGATTTGCTGGTCGACCGCGCGCTGCCCGAAATCACCGGCTTCGGCAGCGTGGCGGCCAATCTGGGACAGATCGCCAACAGGGGGCTGGAAGTAACGCTCAACGCCAATATCCTGAATACGCAGCGTGTGAACTGGACTTCTTCCGTGAATTTCTCGCTGAACCGCCGCAAGATTGTCCATTTGTACGGTGATATGGTCGACGTGCTGGATGCCAATGGAAACGTCACCGGACAGAAAGAAGCCGACGACATCAAAAACAAATGGTTTATCGGACAGGATCCCGACCGGATCTGGGACTACAAGCGCCTCGGCGTATGGCAGGTGGCGGAAAAGGAAGAAGCGGCCAAATACGGCCTGCAGCCGGGCGACTTCAAGTATTGGGACGGGAACGGAGACGGCGTGCTGACCGACGAGGACAAGACGTTCCAGGGATACAGGACGCCCCGCTTCCGCTGGACGTGGCGCAACGAGGTCGGTTTCTGCAAGGACTTTTCGTTCTCGTTCATGATGTATTCCTACTGGGGGCACTACGACACCTACAACTATGCGGCAAACACGCAGGGATTTCCCGACCGCAACTCCGACTACGTGCGCCCGCGCTGGACGCCCGAAAATCCGATCAACGACTATGCGCGCATCGGTTCGAAAAACCTCGGCACGTATTACCTGGAGCGCTCGTTTATCCGGCTGGACAACGTGACGCTGTCGTACAACGTGCCGAAAAACCTGCTGCAAAAAATCAAAGTGGACAATCTCCGCCTGTCGGCAAGCATACGCAATGCGGCCGTCTTTTCGCCCAAATG
The DNA here is from genome assembly GCA_031265585.1 of Tannerella sp. GTDB lineage: Bacteria > Bacteroidota > Bacteroidia > Bacteroidales > Tannerellaceae > Tannerella. The sequence goes on from JAISCL010000164.1 coordinate 3,216, forward strand.
GAATTTCTGGGATCCCGAACGGGGATGGAACTATAGCGACAACAAAGAGGCGGACACGAGTACGCCTACGCCGCGCACCTTTAACCTGAGCCTGAATTTTACATTATAATTTTAAACCGTATATCGTATGAAATCAAAAAATATATACTGTCGCCTGCTGATGGCGATTACCGTGGCGGTTGCCCTGTGCACATGCAGCGAAGACTGGCTGAAGCCCGAACCGCTGTCTTTCTATACACCTGAAAATTCGTATGTGGACGCCGAAGGTTTCTATTCGGCGCTGACGACCTGCGAACGCAACATGAGACATGAATTTTACGGCGACGGTGCACCACAACTCACCGAAATGATACTCTCGGATATCTGCGTGGAAGGAACTACCGACAAGGCCGGCCCGCAAATGGACATCGACAACACGCTTCTGCCTGACCTGAATTTGAACAGCGCCGACCGGACAAGAACCGGCTGGTACTGGGAGGAGGGATACAAGGGCATCAAATATGCCAACGTGGTGATTGCGCGCATCGACAATGCCACGTACGAGAACGAGGCCGAACGCAATGCCGTACTGGGAACGGCTTATTTCCACAGAGCTTACCGCTACTATAAACTGACGCACCAGTATGGCGACGTGCCTTATCTGGACTGGGAAATCAACGAACCGAAGTATGACTTCTACACCTACGACCGGTGGAGCATACTGGAGAAGCTGGTGCCCGAACTGGAATTTGCATATCAGTGGGTACCGGAGACGGTGGATCGCGGACGTACGTCGAAAGCCGCGTGTGGCGTGCTGCTGATGAAGGTCTGCATGGCGCTGGGAGATTTCGACCGTGCTATCGCCGTCGGGAATGAAATCGTAGCCCGGCATCCGCTGATGACCGAACGCTTTACGCCCAACCGCACGAAGGCGCACACCAACCTGATGCACGACCTGCACAGCGTCGAAGCCAAGCTGGACATGAGCAATACGGAAGGACTGATGTACGTAGTGGCCTATCCCGAAGTGGACGGTTCCGACCGCATCCTTATCATGCGCAATTGCGTGCCGTTCTGGAGCAGCGGCAACATGCGCACGCCCGACGGTCTGCCCGGCATGAGCTTGATTCCCGACCCCAGCGAAACCGACCCGGAGATGGACATGAATAGGAGCTATGGCCGCGGCATTGGTCGCGCACGGTCAACCACTTATTTCCAGTACGGCATCTGGCGCCCAGACAGGGAGGCCAACGACCTGCGCGGCATCTACAACCGCGACAGCTGGCGGGCGGTAAGCGACCTGCACTACAACAATCCAGCGCTGAAAACTGCCGGAAACGAATGGTATGGCAAAAACATCATCAAGCCGGTCTCCATGTCCGTCGAGGATACTCTTCGCTGCTGGTATCAGTGGCCGCACTACAAAACCTTTGTCCCCGACCCCCTGGCAACGGAATGGCAGGGAGGCGAAACGCCCTGGTACATCTACCGTTCGGCCGAAGTGTACCTGATGCTGGGCGAGTGCTACTACTGGAAGAATCAGCTGTCGGAAGCCGCCGACGCCCTGAATGTCGTTCGCCGGCGCGCCGGAGCCGAACCGTTGACAGCTGCAGATATTAACATCGGGGAAATTCTGGATGAACGCGCCCGCGAACTTTACTATGAGGAAAACCGGCATGTCGAACTGGTGCGCATATCGTATATTTTTGCGAAAACAGGACGTCCATGCGAAGTATTCAATGGCCACGTCTACCGGCTGGACAACTTTTCCGGCCCGGGTGGAACGGGTTCGAATGTGAAGCAGGCGGGCTACAACTTCTGGTACGACTGGGTGATGGCGAAAAACAACTTCTACAACAAGGGCGTGAGTCACCGCTGGGCGGAATATAAAATCAGCGTACACCACATCCTGTGGCCTGTGCCGGCCACCGCAATCAACACGAACCTGAAAGGTGTGATCAACCAGAATACCGGTTATCCCGGCGCGGAAAACAACCGGCCGGCGTTGATTGTACCGAAAGAAGGAACCGTACTGGGGCCAAGTTGACAAAAAAAGAATACAAAATGCACGGCTTTCGAAACAGGTATCCGTTTCCCCGTGCATTTTGTATTTTTGAAAAAAAGAGGGTTGATTATTTCATCAACCGTCTTTTTTCCGGTCAACAGGCCGGTATCGGAAGGCAATATGACATCAAATTATACTTCACGCAGGATAGTTTTGTGCATTGCAGACTGACGTGACGCCGAAGGCGTCCAATGTGGATAACATCATGCGGGTAGAAGAAGCCTTCAAAGAAGAACTGAAAACCTGGGCAAAATCCAAAACGCCTCCGGCAGGCTGAATTTTTAATAAATGCCGGACAGTACCCGCATGAAAATAGAAAAACTGCTGGGGATATTTAATCTGTCGACCGGTTTATAAGAGATGTCCCAACATCATCCAGCGCCTCTTTCAGCGCTTTGAGTTCCGTCCTTATCTGTTTGAGGTGCTGTACGACCTTTGACTGCTTAACGGCGCTTTCCTTATTACTCTTCAACCGCTTGCGCGCTCCTTCAAATGTCAGGCCGCAATCACGTATGAGATATTTTATCAAACGTACATCATCCATATCTTTTTCCGAATAGAAACGTACGCCGCGTTCATTGCGGCGGGGAGAAATCACCTCCTGGAACTCTCCTTCCCAATAGCGCAACGTAGATTCATTCTCTCCCAGGACAGAGGCGACTTCCTTTATCGAATAAAACATCTTTAAAACCGCGGCATCCCTCATGATTAATCCATTACCTGCCCGTGATTATCTGCGATCTGTAACATCTGGTCATATTCTTCCGGCGTCAGGTCCTGGAAATAATATGTTGCCGGATTATCATGACGCCCCCTGTATATCACCTCATAATGCAGATGCGGGCCTTTTGATTTACCGGTATTTCCTACGGTGGCAATGACTTCTCCGCGTGAAATCTTCTGGCCTACTCTTACTTTATATTTATCAATATGCCCGTATAAGGTTTTGTAATCATATCCGTGATCAATAATCACACAGTTACCATACCCCTGCTTCCAGGATGCCTGTATAACAATGCCATCGCCGGTGGCATAGACTTCCGTCCCGATATCGGCCGAAAAATCCATCCCCGAATGAAATCTGGGAATATGATAGAAAGGGTCAATGCGCATTCCGTAACCGGAAGCCATACGTTTAAGGTCTTTATTCGCAACAGGTTGAATAGCCGGAATGCAACGTATTTTATGCTCCATGTCTTTGCCGAGTGAAATCAATTCTTCCAGTGAATTTGACTGGATATAGAGCTGTTTTTTCAGCATATCCATCCTTTTCGTTGTCTCTACCACAAGGTCGGAATTAGGTAATCCTTTCAGGTGTTCATAACGGTTTGAACCTCCAAAACCGGATTTTCGTATGGACATCGGTATCGAATCGGCATGAAAAATAGCACGATACAGATGCTCATCCCTATCCTGCAAATCTTCCAGCACATCATTTGCCCGGCCAAGCTCTTTCAGGAGCATTTCATATTGTGTCTGAAGCAACCGGTTCTCTTTTCTGAGCAGCGCTTCCATCGGTGAATTAAAAAAATGCAGGAACGCAAAAAAAGCAATGAAGCCAATGAGCAGGCCCAAACTCAAATTCCGCAAGGCAACCGCCATACGCTCTTTTGCCGAAGGATAAATCCTTTCGTATTCAAGCGTCCTGGGATTGTACCTGTAATATGTTTTCCGTGATCTGAAAATTCCCATGTAATATCTTCTTCTTCCTGAAAATTCTTTCGTTATTGTACCGCAAAATTAATTATTTGCACTACTTTTGCAAACTGTTTTCAAATAATTAACAAAATACAAACGATCAGTATGCTAACAGCGAAAGAAACCCGGGAGTCATTCTTGCAGTTTTTTGCATTTAAAAATCACCGTACCGTACCCTCTGCACCGATGGTGATAAAAGGAGATCCGACATTGATGTTCACAAATGCCGGTATGAATCAGTTTAAGGATATTATCCTCGGTAATGCGCCCATTAAATACCCGCGTGTGGCCGATTCACAAAAATGCCTGCGTGTCAGCGGCAAGCACAACGACCTCGAAGAAGTCGGGCATGACACCTATCACCACACCATGTTTGAAATGCTGGGAAACTGGTCCTTCGGTGATTACTTCAAAAAAGAAGCGATCGAATGGGCCTGGGAATACCTGGTCGGCACCCTCCACCTGAAGCCCGGACAGCTTTATGCGACCGTATTTGAAGGCAGTCCTTCCGAAAACCTGGAACGCGACAACGAAGCCGCCGGATTCTGGGAAAAATATCTTCCGCTGGATCATATCCTTGAAGGAAACAAAAAAGATAATTTCTGGGAAATGGGTGATACCGGCCCATGCGGCCCCTGTTCGGAAATACATATTGACATACGTCCCGAAGAAGAACGCCAGGCTGTACCGGGCGCCCAATTAGTCAACCGGGATCATCCGCTCGTGATCGAAATCTGGAACCTCGTATTTATGCAATACAACCGAAAGGCTAACGGTTCACTCGAACCGCTTCCCAACAAGGTCATCGATACCGGGATGGGATTCGAGCGCCTGTGTATGGCGCTACAGGGTAAAACATCCAATTACGATACCGACGTATTCCAGCCCATCATACAGGCCATTGCAACGATGACCGGCTCACCGTACGGCGCCGACAGGCAGAAAGACATTGCCATGCGTGTCATAGCAGACCATCTGCGTACAATCGCCTTTTCCATCACCGACGGACAGTTACCCTCCAATGCGAAAGCCGGCTATGTCATACGCCGTATCCTGCGGCGTGCCGTCCGTTACGGCTATACATTCCTCGGACGCAAAGAAGCGTTTATGTACAAACTCCTCCCTGCACTCATCGATACCATGGGAACGGCCTATCCGGAATTGATCGCCCAGCAGGAACTCATCGGCAAGGTGATGAAGGAGGAAGAAGATTCATTCCTGCATACGCTTGAAACAGGCATCCGCCTGCTGGATAAAAAAATAGAAGAAGCAAAAGCCGCCAGGCAGCAAACACTGGCCGGAGCTGATGCGTTCGTCCTCTACGATACTTACGGATTCCCGCTGGACCTGACAGAACTCATCCTTCGTGAAAACGGGATGGATGTGGATATTGAAACATTTAATGCAGAGATGCAGCAGCAAAAAGACCGTGCACGTAACGCGGCGGCGATTGAAACAGGCGACTGGATAATGATCAGGGAAGGCGAGACAGCGTTCGTCGGCTATGATCTGTGCGAATGTGACGCCGAAATCCTGCGATACCGTAAAATAAAACAAAAAAACAACGAGTTATACCAGATCGTATTAGATAAAAGTCCATTTTATGCCGAGATGGGCGGACAGGTCGGAGACCGTGGCCGGCTTATCTCGGCAGACGGTAAAAAAATGGATATCATTGATACGAAACGCGAAAATAACCTGCCGGTACATATCACTAAAAAACTGCCCGAAGATATGACAGCGACTTTCATGGCAAAGATAAACCGGGAAATGCGTATTCGCTCGGAATGTAACCATTCGGCAACACATCTCCTGCACGAAGCCTTACGCGAAGTCCTGGGGACACATGTGGAGCAAAAAGGCTCATTCGTTTCGCCCGAATCGCTCCGTTTCGACTTTTCGCATTTTCAAAAAGTTACGGATGAAGAGATCCGCCAAGTGGAGATGATTGTAAACCGTAAAATACGCGAGAATATCCCACTGGAAGAACACCGTCATGTACCCATAGCCCAGGCTAAAGAGATGGGCGCTATGGCGCTGTTCGGTGAAAAATACGGCGAGGAAGTACGTGTCGTACGATTCGGATCATCCGTCGAATTATGCGGAGGCACACACATTACATCAACCGGAATGATCGGTTCTATGTATGTTGTCAGCGAAAGCTCCATCGCCGCAGGGGTGCGCCGTATAGAAGCCGTTACTGCCGAAGATGCCGAAAAACAATTCTACCTGATCCGGGATACAGTCCGTGAATTACGTTCGATGTTCAATAACGTACCGAACTTATCCGTGACCATACGGAAATCCATCGAGGAGAACGCGGATCTGAAAAAACAGCTGGCCGATTATATGAAAGAAAAGGTTGCCACGCTGAAGAAACATATTTTATCGCATGCGGTTGATAAGAACGGGATAAAGTTGCTTTTATTCAAAGGAAACGGAAACCTTGAAGCATTTAAGGATGTAGCATTCCAGCTAAAAGGAGCGTTTTCCACAGAAGAAAAAGTATTTTTCCTTGCAGGAATAGAAGATCATGATAAATGCGGACTGGTCATTATGCTGAGTGATTCACTGGCGGCTGACGGTCCGGATGCTGCAAAACTGATCAAAGAAGGAGCTAAATACATTCAGGGAGGTGGCGGCGGACAATCTTACTTTGCAACAGCGGGAGGCAAAAATAAAACCGGATTAAGCCGGGCGATTGATGCGATCCTGGATGCTGCAGGACTTGGTTGAGCTTTTCCTTGATGCAGAGGCACATTGCTTTATTTCACAGAGCGGTACATTGTCTGCTCATGATGCTATGGAACGTTGCGTATTGTAAATTGTAAACTGATTATGATAGTAATAACTAAAAATATCGCGTTAGAACTCGAATCCTATCTGTCATCACACAAACAGGACAAAATATTTGTACTCACGGACACAAATACACACAAAAAATGTCTTCCGCTATTAAAAAAAGCGTTGCTTTCCGTAAATGCCGAATTTATAACGATTAAAGCAGGCGATATGCATAAGGATTTAGCGCAGGTATCTGCCATCTGGGATCTCCTCTCAAAAAAAGGCGCTTCCCGTAATTCCCTGCTTATTAATATCGGAGGCGGAATGATTACAGACCTTGGGGGATTTGCCGGCGCCACATTTAAGCGTGGGCTACACAACCTCAACATCCCCACCACTCTAATGGCATCCGTAGATGCTGCCGTCGGGGGAAAAACCGGCATCAATTTCAACGGACTGAAAAACGAGATCGGCTCTTTCTATCAACCGGACTGTGTGATGATCGACTGCTCTTTCCTGAAAACATTAGACAGGGATAACCTTCTTTCCGGATACGCCGAAATGATAAAGCACGGATTAATAAGCGATCAAAAATCATTCAATGAGGTGCTTGCTTTCGACATCGAACAGAAAGAAACCGATATTGAAAAATTAAATGACCTGGTAAGCACATCCGTTGCAATAAAGGAACGTTTCGTCGAAGAAGATCCGAAAGAAACGGGAATACGTAAAGCGCTCAACTTCGGACATACGATAGGACATGCATTTGAAAGCCTGTCATTTTCAGGAAACAATCCGATTCTTCACGGTCACGCTGTCGCAGCGGGCATGGTCTGTGAACTCTATCTCTCACATAAATCCTGCCGTATGCCGGTTCAAATCCTTCGTCAGGCAACAAATTTCACCAAAGAACATTATCCGCCGTTTACTTTCAACTGTGACGATTACGACACAGTATACGAACTGATGACACACGACAAAAAGAATGAAGGGGGACAAATCAACTTCACCTTATTAGGAGATATAGGAGATATCCGTATCAATCAAAAAGTAAGCAAAGAGTTAGCCCTGGAATCATTTGATTTTTACAGAGAAAACTTTTACTGATAATCAATCACCCGGAAATTGTCCTCGAATAACAATTTTTATTCAGCGATTCAGCGAGAAAAAAGTTAAGGTATAAAGAATTGGAAATAAAAGAGATATAAGATTAGGAAAAATAAATATTTCCGGCTAATTTTGCAGGCAAGAACACAAAGAAGGGGCATCAGCCCCTACGTTAGGGCTGAGCTTTTAACTACAGTGTTCTTTCATATTTTAAAAAATTAAGCCGCAGGGGAAGTTGTGATAACCATGCCTTGCGGCTGTTTCTTTACTGCTTCGAATATAGCTATAATAGTTTGAATTACAAAATAATAAGCTGATTTTTATACCATTTTTTTCTCTCTCACTATTTTCACCTACCAAAGAACAGGAAACAACATCAACCAGAGAGAAAGGCGAAGGCCTGCTTGCCGAATACCGTAAGCAGATACAATGCCGCTTACCCGACTTAGTACCCTTATTTTCATCGGTGACAGACCCTCGCGATCGGAAGAAATACCGGATGGAGGAATTACTGATGGGAGGCACAAGCATGTTCCTTTTCAGGCAAGGTTCCAGGAATAGTTTGAACATCAAACGCTTCGATAGGACTTTCCTGGCCAATTACGAGTATTGTTTTGGTATGCGGCTGCCACACCAGGACACGGTAGCCGATGTGCTGACCCAGGTAGACCCGGATAGCTTGGAGTCAGTTAAAATGAATCTGATGAGCCGCTTATTTGAGCAGAAGTGGTTGCGTCCTTACCGTTTATTGGGACACTATTACCTGGTAGCGGTGGATGCTACCGGAGTTGTCAGTTTCGATAAGCCCCACTGCGAACATTGCCTGACCAAAAAATCTAAAAGCGGCAAGGTGACTTATTTCCATTATGTTCTGGAAGCCAAACTGGTAACCCCTTCGGGACATTGCCTTTCCTTAGCCAGCGAATGGGTGGAAAACCCTTCGGGCGACTTCAACAAACAGGATTGCGAACTCAAGGCTTTTGCCCGATTGGCCGACAAACTGAAGAAACAGTATCCGCGTTTACCGGTCTGTATCCTGGCCGATGGCCTGTATCCCAACAATACCGTTTTTGATATTTGTCAGTCTAACGACTGGAAATACATCCTGGTTTTGCAGGATACGATGCTCAAAAGTGTACAAGAGGAAGTGGATTTGATTCGGTTAAGGAAGCCGGTGGCAGAAAACTACAGGGTGAAAAGCGGGGTACGCATAAGCAGTAAATACCGTTTCCAAACAGCTATTCCGTACAAAAAGCACCACCTGCACTGGATGCAGTGTGTTGAAACAAAAACAAAAGACGTCCCGTCGGGAGTGAAAAACATGGTGGAACCAGTAACGTCTACCTTTGAATATGTGACCAATATCGAACCGGACAGGGAAAATGTAATTTCACTCACAGCCGGAGGAAGGCTACGCTGGAAGATAGAAAATGAGGGCTTTAATACACAAAAGTGTGGGGATTACGAACTTGAACACAAGTACTGCCGTAACTCGTACAGTGGGATGAAGAATTATTATACACTCCTCCAAATAGCCCATCTGATAAATCAACTGGTGGAAAAAAGTAAGTTCGTCACAACACTACGAAAGGAGCATAGCAAACAAACGATCCGTGAGATATGGCGCTGCCTGATCGCTTATATGTTATGTGTCCGTCCAGGAGGCACGCCGAAGGTACAACCTTCCGGATAAAGGACAAAATATACGGTGTGAAAACCGTGGCGGATATATCCTGATCCCCAATACAGGATGAATCAATCAAATCAGACTATAACAAGAAACAGATAGTAGCATACACATGAGAGGACTTTTAATTGTCGGGTAGTTATAAACTAACCGATACAGGGAGAATTTGACCCCAAGCTTAAACAGAAGAAATGGATACAAAGGAATTTTTAATCGCTGAATCGCTG
>JAISCL010000231.1 GCA_031265585.1 Tannerella sp.
AGACGATTTTGGGCATGGTCGTATAGAAAGCCGTCACTGCTTCCTTTATCAGGATCTTTCATTCATAGAAAATGTTGTTTTGTGGAAATCCCTGTCGGCGGTAGTGAAAATAGAAGCTGTTCGCTACATCAAATCTGCCGGAAAAGAAGAAAAGGAAACCCGGTATTGCATCACCGGTTCAAAGGCCTCCGCCGAAGTTATCGGTAAAGCTGTCCGCTCCCATTGGGGTATTGAAAATCAACTGCACTGGCAACCGGATGTTTCCTTTTCGGAAGATCAGTCCCGCAAACGGGACGGGTATGCCGCGCAAAACTTCTCCCTGCTCAATCGGATTGCTCTTAACCTGATTAAACATGAGCAGTCGAAAAAAAGAAGTGTCAGAAGAAAAAGACTCCATGCCGGAGGGGATAACGATTATTTATTGAAAATCCTAAGAAATTAAAATGCGTTTGCCCTGGAGTAAGAATTATCCCGTATGATAATTCGAGAATTTTATCTATATTTGCACCTCATTTAACGTTTTTACCTTATGCACGAAAAAATAATTATCCTTGATTTCGGTTCGCAAACGACACAGCTAATCGGTCGTAGAATCAGAGAGTTAAACACCTACTGCGAAATTGTCCCGTATAATAAATTTCCAGAGAAAGACCTGGCAGTCAAAGGGGTGATACTCTCCGGAAGCCCCTACTCCGTCAATGATACAAATGCTTTCAAAACAGACCTGACGGATATACGCAAAAAATATCCTGTGCTGGGCATCTGTTACGGTGCACAGTATCTGGCCTATTCGTCGGGAGGAACGGTGGCATCTGCCGGTTTGCGCGAATACGGACGCGCCCATTTAACAAAACTGGATGACGCCAACCCGTTATTTAAAGAGATCCAACCCGGAACACAGGTCTGGATGTCACACGGCGATACGATCACGTTATTACCGGATTCATTCCGGATCACAGCAAGTACGGACGATGTGGAAGCGGCAGGCTTTAAAATCACGGATGAACCGACATGGGGCGTGCAGTTTCATCCGGAAGTATTTCACACCAGGGACGGCATAAAATTATTAGACAATTTTCTGTCTATCTGCGGATGTGCAAAGGACTGGACCCCAGCCTCCTTCATTGAATCGGCAGTTACCGAACTAAAAAAACAGCTTGGCGAAGATAAAGTGATACTGGCTTTATCGGGAGGAGTCGATTCGTCGGTAACGGCTGTCTTATTGAATAAGGCCATCGGCAAAAACCTTACCTGCATCTTTGTCGATCATGGACTTTTACGGAAAAATGAATTTGAAAAAGTCATAAAGGCTTATGAAAACATGGGCCTGCATGTTATCGGAGTGAACGCACGGGAAAAATTCTACAGCGAACTGGCAGGTGTTACCGATCCGGAAGAAAAGCGTAAAATCATAGGTAAGGGATTTATTGATGTGTTTGATGAAGAAGCTCACAAACTGAAAGATATAAAATGGCTCGGCCAGGGAACCATCTATCCGGATGTTATCGAATCGCTTTCCATCACCGGTACGGTCATCAAAAGTCACCATAACGTCGGCGGATTGCCGGAGAAGATGAACCTGCAGCTGGTAGAACCCCTCCGCCTGCTGTTCAAAGACGAAGTTCGCCGTGTAGGTTACGAATTAGGCATGCCGGAGCATCTTGTTTCACGCCACCCGTTCCCCGGGCCAGGACTTGGCATTCGTATTTTAGGCGACATCACGCCGGAAAAGGTGCGTGTGTTGCAGGATGCGGACGATATATATATATCCCTCCTGCGTGAATGGGGATTATATGATAAAGTCTGGCAGGCAGGCGCCATCTTACTTCCTGTCCGTTCTGTCGGCGTAATGGGAGACGAACGCACCTATGAAAATGCGGTTGTGTTACGCGCAGTGACTTCAACAGATGCCATGACGGCAGACTGGGCGCAATTACCCTGTGAATTTCTGGCAAAAGTTTCCGGTGAAATAATAAATAAAGTAAAAGGCGTAAACCGTGTCGTGTACGACATCAGTTCCAAGCCGCCCGCAACGATTGAGTGGGAATAAAAATGTGCCGGTTGATTCAACTTCGCTAAACCGGCGCATTTTTAATTTTATGCCGGGAAATTGTTGTCAATTATCAAAATTTAATTATCTTTGCACCCGCAATTTTTAAAAATAAAGAAGAAATTATGAACAATTACGAAACCGTTTTCATTTTAACTCCCGTTTTGTCTGATGCACAGATGAAGGAAGCGGTAGAAAAAATCAAAGGAATCCTGACTTCGGCAGATGCCGAAATAGTCAATGAAGAGAACTGGGGCCTGCGCAAGCTCGCCTACCCTATTAACAAAAAGTCTACCGGCTTCTATCAGCTGATTGAATTTAAGGCGACTCCTAATGTGATTGACATTCTTGAAACACAATTCCGTCGTGACGAACGTGTGATACGTTTCCTTACGTTCCGTCAGGATAAGTTTGCAGCTGAGTATGCAGTCAAGAGAAGAAGCCTCAAATCATCAGGCAAAGAAGGCAAAGAGGCCAAAAAAGAGACAAAAGCGAAAGAACATAAACCGGAAGAAACGACTAATTAAGGAGGAATAATCATGGCAATTGCAACTAATAATCAGAACAATTCTGAAATCAGATATCTTACACCCATGTCTATGGATGTAAAAAAGAAAAAGTATTGCCGTTTCAAAAAAAGCGGCATTAAATATATTGACTATAAAGACCCCGAATTTCTTAAAAAATTCCTGAATGAGCAGGGAAAGATTCTTCCGCGCCGTATCACAGGCACTTCACTGAAATTCCAGCGCCGTATTGCACAGGCAGTTAAGAGAGCGCGTCATCTGGCTTTATTGCCTTATGTTACCGATTTAATGAAATAATAAAAAGAAAAAGAATATGGAAGTTATTTTGAAAGAAGACATAGCAAATGTAGGCTACAAAGACGATATCGTAGACGTGAAAAACGGTTACGGACGTAACTTTCTAATCCCGCAGGGTAAGGCTGTTATCGCTTCGGTATCTGCCAAAAAAGTATTGGCTGAAAACCTGAAACAGCGTGCATATAAACTGGCTAAAATCAAACAGGATGCATCGGATTTGGCCGCGAAGATGGAGGGTACGACACTCGTAATAGGTGCAAAAACAAGCTCTACCGGGACGATCTTCGGCTCTGTAGGCAACATTCAGATTGCAGAAGAACTGGCAAAGAAAGGCTTTGAAGTAGACCGTAAAACGATTATAATCAAGGACTCGGTCAAGGAAGTCGGAAACTATAAAGCCACTGTCCGTTTACATAAAGAAATATCTGTAGAAATACCGTTTGAAGTAATCTCGGAAGTTTAGTAAGACAAAAAGAAATATAAAACAGGAGGTTGTTTCGAACGGGACAGCCTCCTGCTATTTTATGGAAGTAAAAAAACAATCGCCGAATTGCTGAAATTTTATGCGTTTGTCTATCAAATCGAATTTATCATGTATATTTGCGCCTTGAAAAAACACTTAAATTAATTGATCATTATATGGCAGAAAAATTCGGCAAAACCTGGTGGGGCGAGCATTGGTTGCGGTCGCTCGAAAATGTGGATTATGATAACCGCTTGCCGCGCGGTGCAAGTTATGCCCGCACCGGAAAGGTCAGGGAGATAAAAATCAAAGAGAACCAGATCATTGCCAAAGTGCAGGGAAGAGAACCAACACCTTACGGGGTGACGGTGATCGTTCCGCCGTTTTTCAAGGAAGACATCGAACGGCTGATGACGAAAATCATTGAACGTCCCGCACTGATCTCCAAACTCCTAAACCGTGAACTTGACCCCGAAATTCTGACGATTGCCAAAACACTCGGACTGAAGGTCTTCCCACGCCAATGGACCGATTTCAAAATGAAGTGCGATTGCCCCGACGGGGCTGTGCCGTGCAAGCATCTGGCATCGGTTATTTATATGACTTCAAGAGAAATAGACAACAATCCATTTCTTGTTTTCAGTATTCATAACGTTGATTTGATTGCCGAACTGAAAAAACGCGGCATTGTGATTGACGATTTGAGGAAGAATGAAATTGTGAAACTGGCCGATCAATTGAAACCCGCAAAAACGCCAATCGCAGGGATTGAAAATAGCCAACCCTCACAAGCAACGGTATTTGATTTCTCGGCGCTGCAACCCGTTTCAACCGCTCTTATCCAGCTCTTACCCGATGCGCCGCCGTTTTATCCGTCAGGCAATTTCCGTGAAAAATATGCAGTACAGTTAAACCGCGTTGTGAAAAACGCTTCCCGCATTTTCACTAAAAATCTGAATTTTGACACCGTTTTTCCGTCCGATAAAAAGAACGAAATCACGCACCGCACAACGCTATCGCTGACGATTGACGCAAATAATAACGTAGCGATTAATGGTCAGAACCAGGATTTTAAAACTCTCGACCGGCTTATCCCGGCGCTTTTTGCCCTGAACCCCGACCGCTTGCCCGACTACGAGCCGTCTGTGGAGGCGTTTTACAGGATTCTGCTTGCCTCGCTGCATTTTACGGCAAACGGCGCGATTATTCCGCAAATCGTTCAAAAGGAAGATAAAAGTTTCATTATCGACTGGTTGCCGGCAACGATCGACAGTCGTGTAAAAACGATTGTGGAAAAACTGACGGCGGTTTTGCCCGAAAGTCTGCTGTTTGTAAAAACCGTCATTCGCAGGAAGGAACAACTCGTGCCTGTTGAAAACCAAACCATTGAACTGCTGTCGTTATTTATCGGCCGCTTTGTCGTCCGTTTTTCAAACCCGGATGACGATCTGTTTGAAGCGCTGTTTTTCAAAAATCATCCGTATAAATTCGACGGCATTGCCGAAAACGCCTTGAGCGGCGGCATCAAGGTTTGGCTCGACCGTTATTACCTTACTGCCGAACAGTATAAGCCCGTCATTGCCGTTTCGGAAACACTGATGGACGAGTTTGAAGTTTCGATTTCGGTGGAAGATACGGTGCAAACGGAACAGATTCCCGTGCCGCTCGAAAAAATCCTTTCGCAAAAACAGTACGAGAAACAGCGTTTCAAAATCCTGCAATCCATCTCGCTGCTCACGCCTTTTGTGCGTGGCCTGGACACGCATATCAATCTCGGTGGAAATGCGCCCATCCGTTTCTCCGTCAGCGAGTTCGCGCCGTTTCTGATGGACGTTTTGCCTGCCATTCGCCTGCTTAATATTAAAATTCTGCTGCCTAAATCGCTGCAAGAGCTTTTGCGCCCGAAAGTGTCGGTCAAGCTCAAACAGAAAACAAAGGAAGGCAGCTTTTTGCGTCTTGACGATTTGCTCGCCTTTGACTGGCAGGTGGCGCTGGGCGACCGGATTATTTCGCCCGAAGAATTTAACCGTCTGTTCCGCAACGCTTCCAAACTGTTCAAATTCAAGGAAAATTACATTTACGTGGATGACGCCGACTTGGAAAAGATCCATAAGTCGCTCACTTCTGCCAAGCCGCTGACGGCGTTTGAACTGCTGCAAACGGCGCTGGCGGAAGAATACGAAAGTGCGCCGGTGCTCCTGACCGATGAGGTAAAAAACCTGATCAGTGAATTTACGTCCAACGAGAACATCGCCCTGCCGGAAGGGCTTAACGCCACGCTACGCCCCTACCAGACACGCGGGTTTTCGTGGATGTACCGCAACTCGCGCATCGGTTTCGGCAGCATTATCGCCGATGACATGGGACTGGGAAAAACGTTGCAGGTGATTTCTATCCTCCTGAAATTCAAAGAAGAGAATGCGCTTGACAAAAAGCGCCGCGCACTGGTTGTCGTGCCGACCGGACTGCTGACCAACTGGCAGGCGGAAATTGCCAAATTCGCGCCCTCGCTCACTTCGCACATCTTTCACGGCGCCGCACGCGACCTCAAAGCGTTTGACGCCGACATCATGCTCACCACTTACGGCGTTTTGCGCAGCGACTACGACGTGTTGAAAAAGCAGAAATGGCAGGTCATGATTATCGACGAGGCGCAAAATATCAAAAACGAGGCAACCGCACAGTCGAAAGCCATCAAATCCATCCCGGCAACGGTCCGCATCGCTATGAGCGGGACGCCGGTAGAAAACCGTTTGAGCGAATTTTGGTCTATCATGGATTTCACCAACAAAGGCTATCTCGGAACCGTCAAAACGTTCAAGGAAGACTATGCCACGCCGATACAGGTCTTCAACGATGAGCAGGCGGTGCGGAAGTTCAAAAAAATAACCGCGCCGTTCATGATGCGCCGGATGAAAACCGACAAGACCATTATCTCCGACCTGCCCGACAAAATCGAGCAAAACCAGTTTGCCGTGCTAACCAAACAGCAGGCGGCGCTCTATGAAAAAACGATGCAGGCCGCCATGCAGGAAATCGAGGGAATGGAAGGCGACGACACTCAAACGCTGTTCAAACGGCAGGGACTTGTCTTGCAAATGATTTTGGCGCTGAAACAGATCTGCAACCACCCCACACAATTTCTCAAAGATAAAAAATACGACGCCACCCTGTCCGGCAAATGCGAATTGCTCTTTGAACTCCTGGACAGCATCACGGAAAGCGGTGAAAAAGCGCTTATCTTCACACAGTTCAAAGGAATGGGCGATCTGCTCGAAAAGTTTATCGCCGAGCGTTTCGGCGAGCGGCCCATGTTCTATCACGGCGGCAGCAGCGTCCGGCAGCGTGAAGAAATGGTACAGCGTTTCCAGCGCAACCGCGCCGACAAAATCTTCATCCTCTCGCTCAAAGCCGCCGGTACGGGCCTGAACCTCACCGCCGCCTCGCATGTCATTCACTACGACCTGTGGTGGAATCCCGCCGTCGAAAACCAGGCCACCGACCGCGCCTACCGCATCGGCCAGACTAAAAACGTAATGGTGCACCGCATGATCTGCAAAAACACTTTTGAAGAAAAGATCGATGCCATGATTCAAAAGAAAAAGCACCTGGCCGAAATGACCGTTGCCACCGGCGAAAGCTGGATCGGCAAATTAAGCAATAAGGAATTAAGAGAGATATTCGGATAAAGAAACGTTCCCGTCACGGGGATAAAACGTTCTCTCTTTTTATCAGATCATAAGCCACACGTGCGGTTTGTTCCATGACAGACTCTTCCCCGGGCACTTTTTTATCGCGCATGACAATACGTCCGTTACAGATGACCGTATCTACACAGCTGCCGTTTGCCGCAAAGACGAGGTTCGATATAAAATTAAAATTCGGGGTGAACACCGGCAGATTCAGATCTATCAGGCACAGGTCAGCAAGGTATCCTTCGGCGATTTCCCCGGTTTTCAACCCTGTAACGGCAGCGCCGGCCCGCGTAGCGGCGTAGAGCATCTCATTACAGGGCAATACTTCCGGGTTTTTCATCCAGGCCTTGCCAAGCAGCGACGCCAGCTTCATCGTTTCGATCATATCCAAGTTATTCGATGAAGAGCAGCCATCCGTGCCGAGGGCGACGGTGATACCGGCTTCCCTCATCTCCTGGTAGCGGAACTGATAACCGGAAGCCAGTTTCATGTTTGAAGCCGGGTTATGAACCACTTTCACACCGTTATCCGCGAGCATCCTGATTTCTTCCCCATCGACATACAGCATATGGGCCAGCACCAGGTTCGGGGCTAAAACACCCAGCCGGTGAAGATAGCGTATCGGCGTCGTCCCGAAACGCGCCCGGCACTGCTGCGTTTCGCCCTCCGTTTCAGCCAGGTGCAAATGTACGGGAAGACCCCTCTCCCCTGCAAAATCGCACGACCATTTCAACAATTCTCCCGAAACCGTATAAATAGCATGGGGGCCAAGGGCATACCGGATCCGTTCGCCATGCCCGGAAGCCTGATCAAAGCGACGCCGGATATGCCGTTTACTGCGTTCTGCCAGTTCCGGCCTGAAATGGTCAAAGCAAACTTCCGACAGGACGGCGCGCAATCCCATTTCTTCCACAGCCTGCGCCGTAGCGTCCGGTTTATGATACATATCAAAAAAGGCGGTAGTTCCGCTGTGCAGCATTTCCACGCAGGCCAGTTTGGCTCCCCAGTACACATCCTCATCCGTCAGTTTCGCTTCATTCGGCCAGATCTTCTCCTCCAGCCAGGGCATCAGGGGCATATCGTCGCCAAAACCGCGAAACAAAGTCATCGCCGCATGTGTATGCATATTCATCAACCCGGGAATAACCGCTTTGCGACGGGCGTCGATCACTGTTTCCGCGTTCGGGAAGGGCGCTTCTTCCCCGCCGTCTATTGCCGGGACGATCCGTTTTATCACACGACCCTCCACATAAATATGAACCGACTGCCCGTTCAGCTCAACGGATTTCAATAATATACCCATTGATCAGGAAAAGGAACGGTAAAACTCTGCAACAGCCTCTATCCCGGTATAAAACAGATCCACCCCGAAACTTTCGTTTGGGGAATGGATGGCATTGCGTTCGAGGCCGAATCCCATCAAGACGCTCTTTATGCCCAGCACCTCCTCAAAAACCGGAATAATGGGGATACTGCCTCCGCGGCGAACAGCCAGCGGCCGTTTTCCGAACGCGACCGTAAATCCCTTTTCAGCCGCTTTATACGCCGGAAGATCAATGGGACATACGTAAGCCTGCCCGCCATGACAGTGCGTAACCTTCACTTCCACAGATCCGGGCGCCACACTGTGAATATAATGCATGAACAGTTCCGAGATCCTGTCCGGATCCTGATGCGGCACCAGGCGGCACGACAGTTTCGCGAATGCCTTTGACGGAAGGACGGTCTTCGTGCCTTCACCCGTATAGCCGCCCCAGATACCGCAGACATCAAACGACGGACGGCAGCTGTTGCGTTCCAGGGTCGAATAGCCTTTTTCCCCGGATAATTCCTTCACACCGATCGCCTGCCGGTATCGTTCTTCATCAAAAGGCACGCTGGCCAGCATCTCCTTTTCTTCGGTGGAAAGCGCCGCCACCTCACCGTAAAAATGAGGCACCGTGATCCGCCCGTCCGCATCTGTCATACCGGCAATCATCTTACAGAGCACATTCACCGGATTGGCCACCGCGCCACCGAAATGGCCGGAATGAAGGTCGCGGTTTGGCCCGGTCACCTCAATCTCCCAGTACGCCAGCCCGCGGAGGCCGGTCGTGAGCGAAGGCGTCTCCTCTCCAATCATGCTGGTATCGGAAACAAGGATGATATCCGCTTTTAACAGATCCTTATGGGTTTTACAGAAATCTTCCAGTCCTTGGGAGCCGGTTTCTTCCTCACCTTCCAGGATAAACTTCACGTTACAGCGGAGGATACCGGTCTGCAGCGCCGTTTCAAACCCTTTGGCCTGAATCATCGCCTGCCCCTTGTCGTCGTCGGCGCCGCGCGCATAGATGCGTCCGTCGCGGATGACCGGTTCAAAGGGGGCGCTTTCCCACAGATCCACCGGTTCGGGCGGCATCACATCATAATGCCCGTAAACGAGCACCGTCTTCGCATCCGGTGACAGGATGCGCTCGGCGTAGACAACCGGATTGCCCGCGGCAGGCATCACTTCCGCGTGGGTCATCCCCGTTGACAGCAGGATTTCTTTCCAGCGTTCCGCACAGGCCGCCATATCGGGCTTATGCTCCCGTTTGGAACTGACCGACGGTATCCGGATCAGGGAAAACAGTTCGTCGATGAAACGTGCACGGTTATCCCGGATATAGGTTTTTACTTCCATAACTTATAATGACTTTAAATGTTTATCGAACCACCTGAAAAATTCCCGTTGCCAGACAATCGCGTTTTGCGGACTTAAAACCCAGTGGTTTTCGGTCGGGAAGATCAGTAGCCGGCTCTCAATGCCCAGCATTTGAGCCGTATTGTAGGCCGCCATGCCCTGCGCGTAAGGAATGCGGAAATCCCGTTCCCCGTGCACAATCATGATCGGTGTATCCCAGTTTTTTACCGACAGATGGGGAGACCGGGCATACGAGCGCTGCGCCGTTTCATTGTCCCTGTTCCACGGGGCGCCGCCGGTTTCCCATTCTTCAAAGAACATCTCCTCCGTCGTTGAATACATAAATTCCATATTAAAGATCCCGCTATGAGCCAGGAATGCCTTGAAGCGCCCCCCGTGCGAGCCAGCAAGATGGAAGATCGAATAGCCCCCGTAGCTTGCGCCCATAGCGCCCATGCGCGACTTGTCGATCCAGGGTTCCCTACTTACCGCATCCACGGCCGACAGCAGATCCTGCTCGTCCTGCAGGCCGTGGTTTTTGGAAATGGCATCATTCCATTCCTGTCCTGACCCCGAAGTCCCCCGGCGGGCGGGCACAATGACGACATAGCCCTGTGAGGCCATCAGCATATAATTCCAGCGATAGCTGAACGACGGACCTAACACGCCCTGAGGCCCTCCCGTACACATCATCAAGAGTGGATATTTCCCCGTCCTGTCAAACCCCGGAGGATAAATGACCCACGTAACCATCTGCTTATGATCCGTTGTCTTGATGAAGCGCTTTTCTACGGACGGCACATTCAGCCTGTCCAGCAACTCTTTATTAACGGATGAAATGTCCTCTCCTTTCCCGTCGACCGGATTGATGCGGTAAATTTCCGCCGGGCTTACATTCGTGGTACGGATCGCAATCAGCCGGTCGCCGGCGATCCGCACCCCCTGGTAATCATGATTGCCATCCGTCAGGCGTACAATAGAGCCGCTCGCCACATCCAGCCTGTAAATCTGGTTTGCTTCTCGGTAAGGTGCCGTCAAATAGACAGCGTTGCCATCCGCCGTCCACTGCAGCGAACCGGGACTTGCATCCAGCGATTCCGACATGTCTCTGGCCGTTTCGGGATACGGCCAGTCCATGACCATGATCCGTTCCTTATCAGCCTCAAACCCGGCGCGCTTCATGCCGGACCATAACAGCCTCCTGCCGTCCGGGGAAAACTGCGGACATTTGTCATATCCCAGGCTGCCGGGCGTAAGCAGCCGGGTTTGCCGGCTACCCAGGTCGTAAGCATACAGGTTCGAATTGGTCTGGAATGCATATTCCTTTCCAGTCAATTTCTTACAGGTATAAACAATCGTTTTCCCGTCGGGACTCCAGGCGATTTCCTCCGTTCCCCCGAAAGGCTTCATCGGCGAATCGTAAGGTTCTCCCGGCATAATATCTTCCACGGCCGTTACCTTTCCCGCGGTTACGTTCCCCACGTAAATATGATTGTAGTTCCCGTCCTTCCATACATCCCAGTGGCGGTACATCAGATCGTCATAAATACGGGCATCCGCCTTCTCAAGGTCTGCATACATCTCCGCCCCGGCATATTTCTCAACCTTTGTCGGGATAATGAACAGCACCCTGTCTTCCGCCGGGGCATAGAGATACCCCTCAATGGACTGCTTTATGTCGGACACCTGCGTTTCGGCCCCGTTATCGGGATCGACAGTCCGGAGTCGGCCTCCACGCAGGAAAGCGATCGCCTTTCCCGAAGGAAGCCACGACAGCGAGCCTTCCCGTTCGGACGTTTTGGTCAGCTGCTTCTTATTGCCGCCGTCCGCATCCATCAGGTAAATATCGGAATTGCTCCGGTTTTCCCTGATACTGTAATAAGTGACCGTATAAGCCACTCGTTTTCCGTCCGGCGATACACACATGTTGCCCACTCGTCCGAAGGCCCATAACACTTCGGGGGTCATCTGTCCGCCATCAATTTTCACATCCGGTATTCCGATATACGAACCCTCCGGAGACGTTTGCATCCCGTCCCCGCCTTTCCGTTCCACGCTATTACACGCTGTAAATGCTACCATACTAATTACTGCAACTATTTTCTTCATGACACGTTAGATTTTACTGACCTGCTTGAAAAACAACGGCAAATAACGGGAAAAATTGCAAACCCGCCATCCTTTTTTGTTGCGAGCCTCGAAAGGGATTTCGCAAATGACATGTCATCCACGTTTTTCCCTGACGGGACAAAGAGAAACCGTTATATCTTGTTTATTCGTCATTACTAAGAGGCGGTTAGTAACACTACTAACGGACGATTAGTAACGCTACTAACAGGTGATTAGTAACGTTACTAAAAAGCGGTTAGTAACGCTAATGCTGCCTGACAGGAAAAGCGTTCTTTGACATATCGGTTTACGGGGCTATTTTCAGAGAGGTATCAGCAAGTCCGAAGGACTTGAATACGGATAACCTTAAGTTTGCAGTTGTAAAAACTGGGGTTAATTTTCTACTTTTGTTGTATGAAAGAGAAGATTTAACCGGCCGGCAGAAGTAAACCATTTGGATAACTAGACTTTTAAGTCTATCCGGGGAACAGGACTTCTGCCGGTCAAGCTGGGGATACCAAACAGAATCTGAGGTATCTCAACCTGATTAAGGTATTGGTACACGTCAGCTTCCCGGTTAAATCCGATCTAAGAACTTTAATGACAAAGGTATGAAAAAAGAATTATTTATCGGCATCGACTTTTCAAAAAAGACATTTGATGCCACGGTGATCGATGAAGATGATCTTGACAAGGTGTCCTACGCGGAATTTGAAAGCACCCGCGATGGCTGTATCGCGTTCTTGAAATGGGTGAAAAGGCAGACGCGGCGCCCCGCGGGATCGTGGTTATTTTGCGGGTAACACACGGGCTTGTACAGCGTGTTGTTAAGTGAATTTTTGACCAAGAATGACTTGTTCATGTGGCTGGAAAACCCGTTACAAATCAAGCTATCCACCGGCATCAAGCGGGAGAAAAGTGACGAGATTGATAGCCTTGACATCGCGCTGTACGCTTACCGCTTCCAGGACAGGGCGAGGTGTTACAGGTTGTCGGGGAAAGCGGTGAAGTCACTAGAACTCCTGCTTTCCTTCAGGGAGCGCCTGCTGCACAACAAGCACGCGCTGCTGGTATCCGCGACAGAGATCAGGCGCGTGTTGCAAGAGAACCCGGCGGCGCGTTATATCTATGAACAATCGAAAAAAGACGTTGAGCGGATAAACGGGGAGATAAAGGAGGTGGAAAAGCGGATGCTTGACGAGATCCGGTCGGACGAATCGCTTCGTGAAACGTACGACCTGGTCAGTTCCATCAAGGGCATCGCGTTAATCAACACCGTTGCCGTGCTGGTGGCGACGGGCAATTTTACCCGCTTTCAAACCAGTCGACAGTTCGCGTGTTATTCCGGCATGGCCCCCTTCGGGAAGCAGTCCGGGACTTCTATTAGAACGCGACCCCGTGTCAGTCATTTGGCTAACAAGCGGATCAAGGTCTTGCTAACGCAGGCGGCGAAATGTGCCATCAGGCATGACCCGGGCATGAGGGATTATTATCAACGAAAGGTGGCGGAAGGTAAAAATAGCTGGCTCGTGATTAATAATGTCAGGAACAAGTTGATTCACTTGATTTTCGCGCTCGTGAAAAATAAACAATCGTACCAGGCAGGATACATCCGGCCAGAGAAAATCGTCGCTTAACAAAATATATAGATTTTTCACATGTAAAATTTGGATTTGAACATAGAATTCCCCGTGCAAGCGTAGCGCGGCTCGGGGTAAGGGGCATCCTCTCCTCTCAACCCCGTAGTGGGTTGAATTTCTATCAACTCTTTCATCAACGACTCCTCGAGAACTTAGTTCAACCCGCTACGGGGTTGAGGCGAGAGAGGGACGCTCCTCCCCGGATTACATCCGGGGTTATCCACATTTGATGCCTTCCGGCATCAATCCTTACCGCCACTCGAGAACTTAGTTCAACCCGCTACGGGCATAGCCGTCAGGTTAAGGGCTGAAAGCCCGCCATAACCCAGCCCAACGCATCGCGTTGGGTAATGGATATATCATACCGCATTGCGCCCTGAAGGGGGAGCATGCTCATTTTCAATATACTGCCCCTTCAGGGCGCAGGTTAGAGGGCGTATCTATTTTATCCAACGCGTTGCGTTGGGCTGGGTTATGGCGGGCTTTCAACCCTTAACCTGACGGCTATGCCCTGACGGGGGCGCGAGGAGGAAAAGGCCGTTTTCTATTGATATGGATGCCCTACGGGTAACAAATAACCGATTCATAATGATTTTTCTTATCCCGAACTCAGGTTAGATAAGAGAAATATCCTTCCCCCCGTGGTGTTATACTTTTCGGGTTTG
>JAISCL010000289.1 GCA_031265585.1 Tannerella sp.
CTCTACACATCGTATCCGAGCAGAAAGATAAACACAGCATTAGGAAGAGACTTTATAAAGCTGCATTGGATATAGGCTACCTAAAAAAACTCTTGAAAATTTGATGCGGTTGCCCTGAAGGTATTTAATAAACCCGGAGATGAAAAGGAATTTTGATAAGTGGTGGTATTCTCCAAAGTATGCTGACTTAGACGAAACCGAAATTGATGTAAAAGAAAGCGAGATTGAAAGCTTTGAAATGATTAAACGACTTTTTTGAAAAACAGCAAGTTTTACGGAATGCCCTGCGAATACGATGCCTTATCCGACAATTGGTATATTTCTTCCCTGTAAGATGGTTTTCGCCCTTGAATGTGGTCACGAAGCTATCCCGGTCATCGGTGGCAATACTTTCGTAGTTTACGCCGGAATCCGATAATTTTTTTTCAACTCTCCGGCTGTTTTCAAGTCCCGTCTGCCCCGGACAAACGCTACGATTTCGCCGCTGTTCCTGTGGTAAGCATAGATGAGCCAAACCCTGTTGCTCTTTTTCTCCACATAAGTCCAAAATTCATCTACTTCCAAACAGTCATAATACGGTTGCTTTGGCCGGATCATATGCCGGGAGCGTACCAGCACCGACAACACTTTTTTGATGCTGATGTTCTCAATCTGCGCGATAGTTTTTGCATTGAGGGCTGATGCCGGAATCCGGAACGGATTCAATCCGGGCAGTCTTAAGGTGCGGCTAACGGTTGATCGCTACCTGCCTTCGTAGTGGATTTTCACTGCCAAGTTATCTTTCATACGCGGCACACTAAAAAAACAGCGTATTTCCCGTTATGGAAATACGCTGTTTATACAGTCCGGCTTTCGTGTCATCAGATCAGGCCGCCGTCTGCGAGGATCTGATTGACCTTGCGTGTTGCATCCGCAGAGGCTTTGAATGCAGCTTTTTCTTCGCCGTTTATCGGGAAATCAATGATTTTTTCACAACCGTTCCTGCCCAGTACGACAGGTACGCCGATGACCAGATCGCTTTCTCCGTATTCGCCTTCCACTAACACGCCGCACGATACGATACGTTTTTCATCCTTAATAACAGATTCTGCCATGAATGCGGCAGCTGCACCCGGCGCATACCATGCCGATGTGTCGAGAAGACCCGTAAGCGTAGCTCCGCCCACTTTTGTGGCTGCGGCCACTTCATCCAGTTGTTCTTTAGAAAGGATCTGTGTTACGGGAACGCCCTTACAGGTTGCCAGCGAAGTAAGAGGAACCATCGTCGTATCACCGTGTCCGCCGATCACCGTTGCTTCCACATCATTCGGGTTAACGTGAAGCGCCTGGCTCAGATAATATTTAAAACGCGCACTGTCCAGCGCTCCGCCAAGCCCGATCACTCTGTTACGCGGCAATCCCGAAATCTTTGCCGTCAGGTAACACATCGGGTCCATCGGATTGCTGACAATGATAAGGATTGCATTCGGAGAATGTTTTAACGCACTTTCGACTACGGATTTCACAATGCCGGCATTTACTCCGATTAACTCTTCACGGGTCATGCCCGGCTTGCGGGGTATACCGGACGTGACGATCACAACATCCGAATCCGCCGTTACAGCATAATCATTCGTTACTCCTGTAACACGGACATTAATGTCCGTTAATGTAGCAGTCTGCATGATATCAATCGCTTTTCCTTCCGAATACCCTTTCCTGATATCTATCAATACAATATCAGATGCCACATTACGTTTGGCAAGTACGTCCGCACAGGTTGCACCTACATTACCCGCGCCGATAACAGTTACTTTTGACATAATTTTTCTATTTGTTAAAACGTTTATTTAAAACCTGCGCAAAAGTACGGCGGTATTTTTTTATAAAGAAATTTTTCCGTATATAATTTGTATAACGAAAATAAAAAATTGACAACGGCATCATTTGCATAATGCATATACGCAAAAAGATAAATCCGGCTAAATAATGAAAAATTTCTCTAATTACGTTCCTGGTTTAAAAATTTATATTACTTTTGTAGCCTGATTAATAAGGGGCTTATTTCAAAGCCTGCAACTGGAAGAAGTGAATGCGAATAAAAGTAATAATATCAACTAATTAATTTTTTAAACATGGCAAACTTAGATTTAAGTAAGTATGGGATTAACGGTGTAACCGAAATTGTATACAACCCTTCTTTTGACCGGTTATTTGAAGAAGAAACAAAACCGGGCTTGGAAGGTTTTGAAAAAGGCCAGGTAACCGAACTTGGCGCTGTAAACGTAATGACCGGAGTTTATACGGGCCGTTCTCCTAAAGACAAATTTTTTGTAATGGATGAAACAAGTAAAGATACCGTATGGTGGACTTCCGATGCCTATAAAAACGACAACAAGCCTGTTGACGCAAAATGCTGGACAGCCGTAAAGGAACTGGCGACAAAACAGCTTTCGGGAAAAAGACTGTTCGTTGTTGACGCATTCTGCGGTGCAAACGAAAATTCACGCCTGAAACTCCGTTTCATCATGGAAGTAGCCTGGCAGGCTCACTTTGTGACAAATATGTTCATCCGTCCTACGGCTGAAGAATCGGCAAACTTCGGAGAACCTGACTTTGTGATCATGAATGCTTCCAAAGCGAAAATTGAAAACTGCAAAGAGTTAGGGTTAAATTCCGAAACCGCGATTGTATTCAACCTGACGGAAAAAATCCAGGTAATCCTGAACACATGGTATGGCGGTGAAATGAAAAAAGGTATGTTCTCCTATATGAATTACCTGCTGCCCTTGAAAGGGATGGCTTCCATGCACTGTTCGGCAAATACGGATATGGACGGTAAAAACACGGCGATCTTCTTCGGTCTGTCGGGCACCGGCAAAACAACGCTGTCTACCGACCCGAAACGTTTACTGATTGGTGACGACGAACACGGATGGGACGATGAAGGCGTTTTCAACTACGAAGGCGGCTGCTATGCAAAAGTGATCAATCTGGATAAAGACAGCGAACCGGACATCTACAACGCAATCAGACGTGACGCATTGCTGGAAAATGTTACTGTCAATGCAGACGGCAAAATTGATTTCGCAGATAAGTCGGTGACCGAAAACACGCGTGTTTCTTATCCGATCAACCATATTAAAAATATCGTCAAGCCAGTGTCCAAAGCAGGGCCTGCCGAAAAAGTGATCTTCCTTTCGGCGGATGCATTTGGCGTATTGCCTCCCGTTTCCATACTTGATCCGGAACAGACTCAATATTATTTTCTTTCCGGATTCACGGCAAAATTAGCCGGAACGGAACGCGGTATCACCGAACCTACGCCGACATTCTCTGCCTGCTTCGGAGCCGCTTTCCTCTCTTTGCATCCGACAAAATACGGCGAGGAACTGGTTAAGAAAATGCAGCAATCAGGCGCGAAAGCATATCTGGTTAACACCGGCTGGAATGGAACCGGCAAACGTATTTCCATCAAAGATACGCGTGGCATCATTGATGCGATCCTCGACGGGTCAATCGACAAGGCTCCTGTAAAAACAATCCCCTATTTTAATTTTGTTGTTCCGACAGCCCTGCCGGGAGTTGACCCGAATATCCTGGATCCGCGCGATACATATACCGATGCGGTTCAATGGGACGATAAGGCAAAAGACCTTGCAGGACGCTTCATTAAGAACTTCGAGAAATTTACCGGACATGATACCGGTAAAGCGCTGGTCGCAGCAGGGCCTAAACTGTAAAACGAACAGTAGCCGACACGGAGAGGTTGTGTCCGAAACCGGCGCAACCTCTTTTTTTCGTTATTCAGTTTATTTTTATACAAAATTTAAATTTTCATTATATTTATTCGTTTATCAGAAAATATTGTTTTATCTTTACGCCATGATTTCACGTCTAACCGAAATGTAATTATATTATTTTGAAACGGATTGTTTACATACTAAGTGTCTTATTCTCTCTTTTGGCTTGCGAAAACAGCAGGACCTGTAAGATTGAAGGCAGGTTATCCGGTTTGAACAGCACGACTTTATATGCTATTTATGAATCGTCGGAAGGGAATCGGATAGATACGCTCGCATGTGATGAAAAAGGAGATTTTGCCGTATTTCACGAACAGGATGACAATCTGCAGGCAATCACCTTTTACTATAATGACCGTGAAGAATGGTTTATCGTATACCCCGAAGGCGGAAAAACCATACAGGTAAAGGGTGATGCGAAATATCCCCAACTGATCCGGATAAAAGGAAGCGGAATTAATGATAAACTTTCCGAATTTAAAAAGAAAGCGGAAACAATACTCAGGGAACGGGCGGATATAATCAACAATATGAATGAGAACCAACTGTCAAATGGTGAGGGGCCGCCTCAGCTGGCTAATCTTGATCTGGCGCTGAAAAGGCTGGCACAGGATTTCATCACTAAAAATCCGAAAGAAAAAGCCTCTGTGATCCTCATCAGTGAATATTTCATGCACCCGGAAGAAATGGAGCAGACAGAAGACCTGCTTAATTTAATCTCGCCGGAACTAACCGATTATTACATGCTGAAAGACCTGAAGGCCCGGATCTCCAAAGCAAAAACAACGATGGCCGGCGCTAAAGCCCCAGCATTCAATGTAACCGACATATATGGACAAACGATTACTCCGGACTCGTTTCTCAATAAATATTATGTGCTCGCATTTACGGCATTGTGGTGTGACATGTGCCGGACAGAAGTAATGATGCTGGATCATATCGCAGCCGAATATCCGAAAGATTCACTGGAAATACTGCTGATCAGCCTTGATGATGAGACGGATGACGTTCGTGACAGGGTCCTGCAGGATTCCGTTCAATGGAATCTTGTAACGGACTCTGCCGGTCAGGCAATTGATCTGTTTGAAAAATACAATGTGAATTCATTGCCCGAATGTTTCCTGATGGATAAATCCGGAATTATAAAACTCAGGACGTCCAATGGGGTGGAACTCAAACAGATCATAGATGAGGTGATGAAGTAAATAGATGGTTTAAATCATGAAATCATGTTAGTCAAAACGTTTGCAGCTGCAGTAACCGGAATATCCGCAACCGTCATAACCATAGAAGTAAGCTGTACCGAAGGAATACAGTTTTTTCTGGTGGGACTTCCGGATGTGGCCGTGCGTGAAAGTCACGAACGTATCATCTCCGCATTGCAGGTCAACGGTTATAAATTTCCACGCAGCCGCATCATCATAAACATGGCTCCGGCCGGTATAAGAAAGGAAGGATCCGCATACGATCTGCCTCTCGCAATAGGGATCCTGGCCGCAGCCGGCGATATTGATGCAACCCTTCTGAACAGCTATATGCTGATCGGTGAACTGTCTCTTGACGGCAGTCTTCAACCCGTCAAGGGAGCGCTTCCCATCGCCATCGAAGCGCGCGGGAAAGGATTTAAAGGGTTGATTCTGCCCCGGCAAAACGCTTACGAAGCAGCCGTCGTCGACAGGCTGGACATCCTGGGAGTGGAAAACATCCGGGAGGTCATCGGGTTCTTCAGCGGAAAAACCAGCCTGACGCCGACCGTTGTCGATACACGCGAGACCTTTTTTTCCCACCGGCAACAGTTCGAATACGACTTTTCCGACGTGCGCGGACAGGAAAACGTCAAACGGGCGCTTGAAGTAGCCGCGGCGGGAGGCCATAACCTCATTATGATTGGCCCTCCTGGAAGTGGGAAGTCAATGCTGGCCAAACGATTGCCGACTATCCTCCCGCCCTTTACCCTCCAGGAAGCGCTCGAGACGACAAAAATCCATTCCGTCGCCGGAAAGATCGGCGAACAGGTCTCCCTACTCGCCCAGCGCCCTTTCCGCTCTCCTCACCATACCATCTCCAATATCGCGATGGTAGGCGGCGGTTCCTATCCGCAACCGGGTGAAATCAGCCTGGCGCACAACGGCATCCTGTTCCTCGACGAACTTCCGGAATTTAACCGGAATGTACTGGAGGTGCTTCGCCAGCCGCTCGAAGACCGGTATATTCATATCTCAAGAGCACGGTTCTCCGTCGATTATCCGGCCGGATTCATGCTGGTGGCCTCCATGAACCCCTGTCCGTGCGGTTATTACAATCATCCTTCCCGCCCCTGCGCCTGCCCTCCCGGCTCCGTCCAGAAATACATGAATCGCATATCCGGTCCGTTATTAGACCGCATCGACATCCAGATAGAAATCGTACCGGTACCGTTTGAAAAAATATCCGAACAGCAACCTTCGGAAGCAAGCGAGGCGGTTCGCGAACGGGTGATCCGCACCCGTGAAATACAGAAAAAACGCTTTGCCGGCCTGTCGGGGATCTATTGCAACGCGCAGATGGACTCGAAGCATCTGCACCAATATGCCGTTCCCGACAGGGACGGGCTTTCTTTACTGAAAAATGCGATGCAGCGGCTCAACCTTTCCGCCCGCGCCTACGACCGTATCCTGAAACTGTCGCGTACCATCGCTGACATGGAACAGGCGGAAAACATTCAATCCCACCACCTGACTGAAGCCATCCAATACCGGAACCTCGACCGCGAAACCTGGGGCACATGAAAAATATACTGTGCGCAGGCTAAAACTGTATGATATTAAGGCAACAATGCCTTCTTCTATTGATATTTATGTCCTGGTGGGCAAGCCGGCGGTGGGAGGGGCCGGTTTTATGCATTTGATGCGGGTGGGGTTTTTGATTTGCGCTTTTTGGGGGGCCGTTTCTTTAGCAGGGGTTTCCTTTTGAGCAGGAACAGGGGGAGGTAGATAAAGATGGCGATGAAGGAAGTGATGAGTCCTCCGATCGTGCCGGCGGCAAGCGGAAACCAGAAGCTTTCTTTGTCCAGCCCGATCATGAAGGGAATGAATCCGAAGATGGTGGATATGATCGTCAGGAAGATCGGGACAATTTTGATATTCCACGATTTGATGTAGGCTTTTACCGGGGTCATGAGCGGTTTGCGCAGGAGGATCCGGTTATATTCGTTGATCAGGTAGATGCTTGCATTCACGGTAACGCCGCAGAGCAGAATGAACGAGGCGAATCCTCCCTGGTCGAAGTTCAGTTTGAACAGGTAGAAGGCCAGGAAGACCCCGATATAGGATACGGGTATGACAAAAATGATGGCCAGCGGCTGTTTGAGCGAATTGAACAGAATTGATGTCATGAAAAAGATAATGAATATGATGATACCGAGAAACAGGTATTGCTTTTTGTCTTTTTCTCCCCACCAGTAATTGCCCTGTTCGCTTTTCGCCGAATAGCCGATTGGCAGGTCCCGGTTGAACTGTTTGAGTTCCTTTTCGAGGAGCTTGTTCCCCTGCTGCGACGAGCCGATGTATTCGTATTGCAGGCAGAGCACGTATTGCTGGTTTTCCTTGACAATGTTCTGCGGTGTCTGTGCTTTTTCGATGCGTGCAAGCTCCCCGGTTTTGTAATATTTACCATTCATGGTGCGGCTCATGTTGGCGAGGCTCCACAAATCGTACAGGCGGCTTTGCCTGGACGACATTTTTATGTTTTCGACCTGCTCGTCGCCGTTCACGTATCCGCAGTTGATGTCACGTCCGAACACGGGGCTTATGGAAGCGTACAGTTCATAGGGCTGTATGTTTTCGGTCGCCATGCGTTCACGGTCGAGGCTGAAAGTATATTCCCGGTAATCGTCTTTGTACCAGGAAAACTGGGAGCTGATAAACACTTCCTTGATCCGGCGGTGCGTCAGCAGGTGTTCGCGTAGTGTATCCGCATGCACGTACAGGTCGTCATAATTATATCCATATATTTTTACACGCACGCTGCCCGCATTTTCCCGCACGTCGTTGTTGAATCCGTGATCCTGCAGCCCGTAGACGCCCCAGCTGCCGCCGCCCAACTGCAATACTTTCGAGATGACATTGCTTTTCAGCTGGTACGGGAATCCGGTTTTTTCCGCACTTTCCGTGAACAGTATCTGAATATTCGCCTGCCGCGGACTGTAAATGCCGGTCTGAAACTGGCGTATCTCCTTAAACTGGCTCAGGTAGCTTTCCATTTCCTGAATGATCCGGTTCATCTGCCCGATGGTCGTTCCGTTCGGCATGGAGGCCGTGACGGTCAGCCTCGTCTCGTCCGTATTGGAAAAATAGCTGCCGTCGAACACTTTCTGCACAAAAAGCCGCAACGTGCCTCCCAGCGACTTTTCCAGCACGGGACGTACCTTCTCCTTGAACACGGGGGTCGATACGATCGCGTTGTAGCGTTTGGCAAAGTCGCTTTCTCCTTCTATTTTTTCCGGGATCATGAACACCGGAAGCCCGAAAGCCAGCACCAGCAGGATAAGCGCCACCGGACGCAACCGCATCAGGAACCTGATCATCAGAAAATAGAACCTGTTATACCGGACAACCGCCCTTTTGGGAGAGAAGCGGAGGCGTTTTATTTTAAACGAGAGCTGTTTCCGTTTTATTTTCATGTCCTCTATGATGGCCGGTACGAGCAGCAGGGAAACGGCGAGCGAAACCATCAGGTTGATCATAACCACGGCGGCAAAGTCCTGCAGATTCAGCCGTATCTTTTCATTCAGGAAGAAGATCATGGCCAGCGCGCCGACCGTTGTCAGGGTGGCGGCAAGGATGGAGAGGAATACTTTGCGGTCACGGTTGCGCAGGTAATGATCGGTCATGATAATCGTATTGTCAATGATGAGGCTCAGCGAGATGGTGATCCCTGCCAGTGAATACAGCTGTATTTCGAGGCCCAGTACATAATAGAAGATGAAAGCGATCGCGATGTTGAAAGACAGGCTTAAGACAATCAGCAGCAGGTAACGGACGTTGAACGTCGTAAGGAATACAAGCACCAGCAGGATCAGTACGGTGAAAAAAGTACGGATATAAATCTTGTTGAGTTCCTTGTTGATACGCTCGGTCGCGTCGTAGTTGATATGCATTTCATAGCCTTTCGGCAATGTCTGTTTGATTTCTGCTATTTTGTCTTTTACCGCTTCACTGAGGCGTAGCTGGTTGGCATTTTCCGTTGCGGAAAGGGTGATATAGATGGAGTTTAACCCGTTTATACGGTAGTAGCTGCTGGGCGGTTCCTCCCGGTAGGTGACGGTGACCAACTGGTCAAGGCAGATCATGCGCCCTTCCCTGTCGTTCAGGTAAATATCTTCGGCATGGAAGCCTTTGCTTTCCACCCCTTTGCCGGTTGTCAGGGTCAGACGTATATACTTTTTCTCCGTGTCTTCGTTTTCAACCGGCACCATGCCTAGTGATTCCCTTTTATTGTAGGATTCAATGGCATTCCGCAGATCCGGAACGGTAAGTCCGAGGGCGTCCAGTTGGTTGATGTCGTATTCGAGCAACCATTCCGTCGGGGTTGCGCCGTATACATCTACTTTATAAATGTCCGGAATCTGCGCCAGTACCGGTTTGATATGTTCCTCCGCATATCGCTGGATGACTACCGGTGGCGCCATCGCGTCGATGTTATAGGAGATAAACGGACGGGCGGAACTTTCATCCGGCAGATTGACATAGATCACGGGGTAGGATGTCGAACCGGGCAGGCTGGGCCATGTCTGGCGCACGATCGTGGAGGCTTCGAACCGCACTATATCCATCGAGGCGTACTTGTCCAGTTCGAGCGTGATGCTTCCGTAATTGTTCCCCGAAGTCGATTTAATGTTCTTCACCCCGCTGATGCGCGCCAGCATCGCTTCCAGCCGGGAAGTCGCTTCCATTTCCACAATACGCGCCGAACTGCCGCTCATATTGAACCGCACCGTCAGGCTGGGCAATGCATGAGAAGGCGATAGCTTGACTGTCAGGGAAGGGATGACGGCCAGCCCGATTAGCGAAACAGCCACAAACGCGACTATGACGGTAAAGGATGATATGTGCGGTTTATTTTTCAATTTTTCTTTCAACGGTGCTTGTGATCGGCATATTGTATTCGAAATCGTACAGTGTCAGTTTCCGTATTTTAAAATAACTACTCCAGTAGTTCTCCAGCGCTGATATATAGTTACGCCTCGCCTCCTGCTGCCGCTGGCGCGAAAGGGTGAGCGTACTGATATTCTCCTTCCCAATGATAAAGCGCTGCCGTGTCTTGGCATACGCATCCTCGGCAATTACCAGCACCTCCTCCGCAGAGCTGATCATGTCTTTTTGGATGTTGAAATCGCCGACCGTCATGATCACGTCTTCTTCGATTTTTATTTCTCCCTGGCGCGCCGTAATTTCCGTTACATTCAGGCTGTTCCGGGCCATATTGTATTTCCCGCGGCGCACGCCCCAGTCTACAAGGGGAACGGAGATGCTCAATGACACAATGTCCTGGCGTAGCGGGTCACGGTACACGCTGGACAGCGCACCGGCGACCTGGTTGTATCCGACACTGGCGGTAATCGAGGCGTTGAACATGGATTCCTTTTTTGTCCGGTCTACCTGCTGCTGCATTTCAAGGATGTTTTGCCTGTATCCGATCAGGTCTGGATTGTTGGCGCGCGCTTCTTCCAGCGCTTTTTCCGCGGATATGTCCATCGACTTCGGGTAGCTTGGCAACTGGAGGCGTACCGGCGTGTTTTTATCCATGTTCAGGAAGGATGTCAGGGCGAACATGGCACGTTTCAGGGTGATGTCGGCCTTTTTCAGCGAATTGACCGCATTGATCCGATCCAGCTTCAGGGTGAGCAGATCCGTCTGGCTGATCGCCGCGATCTTATAGCGTTCCTCGCCGATAAAATAGAGCGTATCCGTATTGCGCCTGTTCTCTTCCGCCAGGTCATATTCCGCCTGCGCCATGGCCAGATTGAAAAAATAGGACGCTGCCAGACCGGCCGTATTTTCCAGATCATAGACGAGCCGCTTTTTGGCTTTCTCGTATTTTAGAGGCTCGATCTTCCTTTCCCATTTGAAGTTGTTATAGCCGATCAGGTTCTGCGTGTAGCCGATACGTACGGGAACCGAGGTGTACTGCGTATACGTATTGTCTCCGAAGTTACGCAGGTAATCCAGGTTGGTGTTCAGGAAAAACGTTCCGCCCAGCAGGTCGAAGTTCTGCACGACCGAAAGTCCGGCGTATGCTTCGAATGCCTGTTGCGGACGGTAGATATCCATATTGGATCCGTCGACATACCGTTTGATGATCGTATGATCATACTGTCCGGGTATCAGGTTCAGCGTCAGGCTCGGCAGCCGGCCCGCCCGGAAAGCGCGGAATGCCCAGTAGCTAGACATATAAACATTTTTCGACCGGAAAGCTTCCAGCGAACTGTCTCCTGCCAGCGTGATCGTCTGTTCAAGCGTCAGGACAATGGAGGGCGACTGTACGGGTAGCTCCGGATGATTTGCAACCGGTATTTGCTCCGGTTCCTGCGCCTGTGCGGGAAATAGCCCTCCTGCGATCAGCCCCGACAGGAAAAACAGTACTGTTAAAAAATTATTTCTCATAATTATTCATCCTGAATGTTTTGTTTGTTTTTATAGATTCGCCAGTAAATAAGCGGTATGATATAGAGGCTTACGAGCGTGCCCACCAGCATGGAGGAGGTCATGGCAATCGCAAGCGGCTTTTGGATCTCCGACCCCAGGTCGCCGGCAAACATCATCGGAATCATCGCCACTACGGTGGTAAGGGAGGTCATGATGATCGCCCGCAGGCGGCGGTGTCCGGCCGTATGTATGGCCTCCATGAGCGGGACGCCTTTTTTACGCAGTTCGTTGACCATGTCTATCTTCAGGATCGAATCGTTGATGATGATCCCGCACGTCACAACAATACCGATCGCACTCATCAGGTTGAGCGTATGGCCGGTTATCCACAGGGTCACAAGCGCGACGGCGACGTCTATGGGGATCTCCATCAGGACAATCAGCGGCTGGAGAAAACTTTCGAACTGAGCGGCGAGGATAAAATACATCAGCAGGATGGAAATGATCAGTACGACAGTCAGCTCATTCAGCATTTTCCTGTTGGAGAAGTAAGTGCCCGAGAAATTCACATCCCATGATTTCATATTGCCGACCTCTTCTTTCGTCTTGCTCATCAGGTTTTGCGGGTCTTTCACGTGCTGGTAGGACAGGGGAACATACTCGCCGTTTCTGCCGGCAACAATGGTCTTGAGTCCTTCCGTCGAAACCACGGAAACAAAATAGCTTAACGGAACTTGCTGCTGTCCGTCCGAAGCATTGGTGCGAACGAGTGTCCGGTTGATGATTTCGTTTATGGTCTGTTCTTCTCCCGCGATGGTGATCGGCAGGTACTGCTGGTACGAACGCAGTGTGGTTACCTGGTTTTCACGGAAAGCCGTTTTGAGGATCTGTTCGATAATGGAATAGGACACATTGTACAGGAGCAGCCTCTCCCGGTCTATATGGATACTCATCTCCTTTTCGAAAGTAACCCCTTCGGACCGTTCGCCGGATAATTCTTCCAGTCTTTTTTCAATCTGCCGGATTTCACCGGCTTCGGGAATACTTTGCCTGTTCCTGTAATACAGCTCTGTCACGAGGTCGGACTCCCCGGTGACGAAAATCTTTTCAAAAACCGTTTCCGGCGGAGCGAATGACGCAACGGCCACCGGGTAGCGGCTTTTTATCAGCCGGTCTATTCTCTCCCGTGTCTGTTCCGCCAGCCGTGCATTTTCTGCTTTTATGTACAGCTCGCTTTCGGAGGAGGGCATCTTACGCTCATTATCCAGGATAAACTGTTGCCGGCCGATGTAGGCGGAGTGTTCGAGCGTCAGCGAATCTATTTCACGGCACAGGTCGTTCATGCGGGAACGGTTTTCGTCCAGGTGTATGTTTTCCCCCCAGTCTATATGCGTCAGCAGTTCCACCTGGTCTACCGCAGGCATGCTTGTCTTCGGGAGGATGTTAAACATCAGTATGCAAAGCGGGAAGACGGCAATGATAATGATCACATTCAATGTTTTATGCGCGAATGTAAACTCAATCAGGCGGTCGTACCACTTGAAAAGCCTTTTGTTCCCGCGATCCTGGTATTGCCGGATACGTTCGCCCAGGTCATGCTTTGTGAAATTTTTCGCATAGACCAGCTTGTATAGTACAGGCAGCAGCATGATGCCGGTGAAATAGGAGATCAGCAACCCGACGGAGACGGAAAATGCTTCATCGACAAAAATAGCGCCAGCGATACCGCTCAGGAAAATAAGCGGGAGAAACACGGCGATTGTTGTCAAAGTAGAACTCAGCATCGGGGTAATCACTTCGGTGGTTCCCTTGATGCAGGCGTCTTCGAGCGGCAGGCCCCGTTCGCGGTACTGGCTGATGTTCTCGGTGGTGATAATGGCATTGTCGATCATCATCCCGAGTGCGAGGATCAGTCCCGACAGCGAGATGATGTTCAGTGATTTTTCAAAAAAGTAGAAAAACTGGAAACACATGACCAGCGATATGACCATGCTGAGGCCGATAATCGCAGGTGATTTGGCATCACCGAGGAACAGGAACGCTACAACACAGATCAGGATAAAACCCATGATGAAATTATCCTTGAGGTTGGAGATGGTATAATCCAGCAGTTCTGTCTGGTTCCGGTTGATTGTAAACTCAATATCGGGATAAAGCGTCCGGAAATGAGCGATCGTCGTGTTCAGCGCCTTCTTCAGGTTATCCATGTTTTCGGCAGACTGTTTGATGATGGCTAAGGTTACGGCCCTTTTCCCGTTGACGACCGAAAAACCGCGTTCTTCTTCCGGTACGGTCTTTACCGAGCAGAGGTCTTTTAGCTGGTAGATACGGTCTGCCCTGCGGAGGTAAATCTTTTCAATATCTTCGGTTGTATGCAGGAGGGACGAAAATTTGACATTGTATTCATAATACCCGTCGCGTATCACCATGCTTCCCGCTTCAATGTTATTGTTCCGGATGGCCGATTCGATATCGGTGAGGGTGATGCCGGCGATTTCCAGCTTGTCCATGTCGGGCATGATCTGCACCTGGCTGGTTACGACGCCGGTTGCGTCAACCATGGTGACTTCTGGAAGCTGTTCGATGCGGCGTTTGATGACCGTTTCGGCAAACTCGCTCATCGTCAGGAACCGTTCTATATTCGTATCCCCGTATTTATCGTCGTCTTTGAGTGTCAGGTTCAGGTAAAAGACCGGGATATCCGTTGCGCTCGCCTTGATCACACGCGGCCGTTCCAGGTCGCGCGGCATGTAGTTCATGGTTGCGTCAATTTTTTCATTGACCTCAATAAAAGCGAGGTTGATATTCGTCCCGTAATCAAAACGAAGGTTTACCTGCGCACTCCCGTCGCGGGTTTCGCTTCTTATATCCCGCAGACTGGTCACCTGCATCAGGTGCCTGTGCAGCGGGGTTACCACGGTGTTCTCCAGTTCCCGCGCCGAACTGTTGGGCATGGACACCTGCACGGTAATATCCGGAATCGGAATATCGGGAAGCAACGATACCGGCAGCGTGAAATAGGTAATCACGCCGATAATCACCATCGCCAGGAAAGCCATCAATACCGCAATCGGCCGCTGTATCAAGAATTTTACCATAGGAAATAAGTATCAATTGTGCCGGAATCAGTCGGGATCGCCGGAAATTAACCGGACAACCGTTCCATCGGCCAGGTGTTCATTGCCGCTTATAATAATCTCGTCTCCTTCCTGCAACGTCTTGCTGGTGATGGAGTAGTGCGTCGCATTTTCGAGTCCGGTATCCACATAGTTCCAGGCTGCCTTGCCGTCTTTGTAGGCAAAGACCACCTGCTTGCCGGTGCGCAGTACGACGGCTGTCCGGGGAACGACCCAGTGCTTCCCGAACGAACGGAAAACGCTGATGCGTACATTCATCCCGTTGAACAGTTTCGGATGCGGCTGGATATACGCTTTCACACGTATGGTACCTTCCTTATCCACACTGGGATTGATGCTGATGATGCTTCCGGTCGATTCGATATCCGGTGAAGCATACGACTGGATCCGCACCTTATCGCCTGTTTTTATCAGCGGCAGTTCATTTTCAAGAATCCGGAAATCCACTTCGGGCTTTCCTTCACTGATGACCGTGCAGAACGGCGCCGAAGCGTCAATCGTACAGTACGGTTTAGAATACAGGTCTGCAACCGTACCGACTATCGGGGTTTTCAGCGTGGCGTTATCCAGGTTGTACCGGGCGAGGTCATACTGTATCCGGGCGCTGTTATATCCGCTTCGTATATAGGCCAGCCGGAGCATATCCTGCGGAACCGAAGCCGAATCGGCCAGTGAATATCCCTGTCCGATCAGCACATCCTGCAGTTCGAGATGCGCCTTCTGCAAGTTATCTTCCGCCTGCCGGTAGCTGTTGGATAACTGAAACGTATCCAGCATGGCGATCGCGGCTCCTGCCTCAACGCGATCGCCGTTCTTCACCCATATCCGTACCGGGACACTGCCCGATGACAGGAATCGCAGCTCCGCCACCTGCTGGGCGCTGATACGTCCGTTACTGACCAGCTCATGCTCAAAATCGACTGTACGAAGCGTCTCCGTCCGCACTTCCGCTTCTTCCGTTGGAAGGACGGTCTCCACCGATTCCTCTTTATCCGTTTTATTTTCGCTGTTTTTTTGTTCGCAGCATGTCAATCCCGCTATCAGGAATAAACCTGCCAAAAATTTCCCATCCATGGTATTCAATAATTAATAGGAGCCCCTGTGTGCTGCTTCATTGTTATTAATATTTAATCCGTTTATCACTGTTAATTGGCTCCAAATATAAAACAAATAAATAAAGAACAGATAATCCTCCGTCTCTTTTTTTGAATTATTAATATTTCGCAGGCATTACGGATGTTTCGCACAGACTGTTTCCCAATGCCGTCAACTTGAGGGGGCCGATAGAGACGCGATGCATCGTGTCTCTACAGGTCAGGGTATTTCAATGGAAGATCAACAGGGCCGTTTTTATTGCCCGAATTCTATGACTAATCCAGATTTATTTTGTCAATTATCATTAATATTTTCAAGCACAATCGGCAAACGGATTCAAATAGTTTTCGCAATAGGGTATTTTGCCGGTTATCACAGCGAAAATTCGTTGAATAAGTTTGTTCCTGACATTGTTTACCACTATTCTTTTCGACTTTCTCGCC
Organism: Tannerella sp.; assembly: GCA_031265585.1. Classification (GTDB taxonomy): domain Bacteria; phylum Bacteroidota; class Bacteroidia; order Bacteroidales; family Tannerellaceae; genus Tannerella. Next base: position 16,083 of record JAISCL010000289.1, read on the forward strand.
GCGATTTTTCGTTGCGTATAAGCCGACAATTCCCTGTTGTGCCGCATCGCGCTGACGGCACACTACGAAAGCAAAACTTTCAATTCCCTGTTTGCCAAATGGCTGATATGATTGCCTTTGTCTACCGTTTCGTTCGGGAAAGGTGCACAGGGTATTCATTGCTATTGATATGGTTCCCTAAGGATACTTCGAAAGTCTCTAAGGATACTTTGAAGGTCTCATTTTTACATGCAAAAAAAAATCCCGGGGTATTTTCCCGGGATTTTTTTTTATTTAGTTGTATTTGTTAAAGAATAACTTTGTATGCTTTTCCATTCAACTGAAGGATATAGATCCCTTTTGGCATGGATAACGTATAGTTTCCGGAAATGGCTTCCTGTTTGTACAACTGACCGGTTATGTTATAGATGGAGAGCGTTCCCGAAGTTCCGGTCTTCACATATAGCACTCCTCCTGCTGCCCATACGGCGTCTTTTTCAACAGTTGCATTGCTGTTTTCATCACCATAGTCTCCGAGTTCTCCACCTTTCGTGTCGGATATATAACCAATAGTTAACTCCAGATTGGCAGATACTTTTGAAATGGTTACGTTCCATTTTCCTTCATTGATAGGATCGGGATCAACTTTGATGCCTTTACCCACAGCATAGTAACGGTTGTTTGTTGTAACGTTCAGATCTTTACCTTCCTCTCCATACACTTCAAACGTATAGTCTTGGTGTGCTAACACATAATGTACATCCTTTGCGGGATTTATGCTAATGCCTTCTTCCGTTTTGAATGTTATTGCATGGTTCACGATCGGATAAGCGCTACCGTCACCCGGTTCACTCCCAATTTGATCGTTTGTCCATAATTCATACACAATGGCACGGATTACATATTTACTGGCTAAAGGCAGAATTTCTGATTTGTAGGTGTATGTCGCAACACCGGAACCATCGGTAAACTGAGTCTTATCACTGATTTCGTACGGCATCAAAAGTTCTTCGATTGTAATATCTTCAACCCATACGTTTATCTCTTTTTCCGTATCATAATTCCATTTACCAACAGAGGTGAAAACTTTTCTTTTCAGGAATGGAATCACTTCTTTTCCATGGTCAAAGGATAAATTTACACTAAATGTATGAAAATATTTAATATTATCGTCTATATATTGGTTCATCTTACTATTGAAATCATTGTAATTATTGCCATAATTCCAACTATCAATTCCAAAACCAGAGAGGTCGTTTAATCTTATATCCTGCCCCGTTAGAGGAGGAGAAGTGTAACTTATCTTATTTTCATCACCAGGAATATATTCTTCCTCAACCTTCTTGATAATAATTGCATCATTATTTGCCACTATCTGTTTGTCTCCAAAATCAGCCTTGGATAGTGTGTTATAGAAAGATTGCGAAGCTTTAACATTTAAGGTGACGTTAATTTTGCCGCTCTCTGGGCCATCTCCATAAGGCTTGCTGGGATCCACCGGTTTTAATTCCGCATTGATAACATTTACTCCCACAAATAACATGGAGAGTATTAATCCTAAAGTAAATTTCATTTTTTTCATATTCAAAATTGTTTTAATTAATACTATTATTATTTTTCAAATTAATCTTTTAATTTAATAATCAAATGCTTAACTCGCTTGCGAGGAAGTCATGTGGCTATTATGCAAATAAAACAGTGACAAAGATAAATAGAATAAAATACAGTGAAAGAATTTTTGTGTTAAATAAATCTAAAAATCACCTTATTTCTTAGTAAAATAGGGAGCAGGCTGAAAAACAACATTTCATATGTTCCCTATTTTTTACAACTGCAAATATAGAACAGGTCGGAAGAAACACAAAATAAGCCGGCTTATTTTTACCTCCTTTCGGAAAACAATCGTCAGATTCCGCATGGCAGCCTGTTTTTACGGAAGCAATATTCACCTGAAAACTGCGTTATGAATTGAAAACCTGATTTTTTTACTGCTTTCACATTTTATATTGTAACTTTGCGGCGGAAATGGAAAAACAATCAACGGAGGTGAGTAATCATAATGTGTATGAAAAGAAAAGACTGCTGGAACAGATTCACGTCCCGGCAGATATGAGGCGACTTCCTCCGGAAGACCTGCCGGATGTTTGCGGGGAATTGAGGCAGTTTATCATTGATGAACTGTCAAGGAATCCCGGTCATCTGGGCGCAAGCCTCGGCACAGTTGAACTGACGGTGGCGCTTCACTATGTTTTTAATACCCCGATCGACCGTATTGTATGGGATGTGGGTCATCAGGCCTACGGTCATAAAATATTAACCGGACGACGGGAATGTTTTCATACGCTTCGTAAATTGGGCGGGATCAGCGGCTTTCCCAATCCGTCGGAAAGCGAATACGACGCCTTTATAGCCGGCCATGCTTCCAACTCCATTTCCGCAGCGTTGGGGATCTCGACAGCGTTTGAGTTGCAGCATGACAGCGACCGTCATGTAGTGGCTGTCATCGGCGACGGCGCCATGACGGGCGGGCTTGCTTTTGAAGGCCTGAACAATGCGTCTAACAATCCGAATAACCTGTTGATCATACTGAATGACAATGATATGGCGATCGATCATAATGTCGGCGGGATCAGCCGTTACCTGGTGGATATCACGACCAGCCAGACCTATAATAAAGTAAGGTATGACCTGTACCGCATGATGCGCAAAGTCAATTTGATTACGGAAGACCGGCGGGAAAGTATCCTGCGGTTTAATAACAGCCTGAAAGCATTGATATCCAAGCAGCACAATCTGTTTGAAGGGTTCAGCATCCGGTATTTCGGGCCGGTGGACGGGCACGACGTGCTGAATCTTGTACAGAAACTGAATGATATAAAGGATATGAAGGGGCCGAAACTGCTGCATCTTAAAACGCAAAAAGGGAAAGGGTTTAAACCGGCGGAAGATTCGGCGACGGAATGGCATGCGCCCGGAAAATTCAATAAGGAAACGGGTAAACGTATTATTTCCATCGATTTGAACCAGCCCCAGTTATACCAGGATGTTTTCGGACATACACTGGTGGAGCTGGCGGAGCGCGATGACCGGATAGTCGGCGTAACGCCGGCGATGCCTACCGGCAGTTCCATGTGCTATCTGATGAAACAATTGCCGGACCGTGCGTTTGATGTGGGGATTGCCGAAGGACATGCCGTCACGTTCTCAGCCGGTCTGGCTAAAGAGGGTATGATCCCGTTCTGCAATATCTATTCTTCGTTTATGCAGCGGGCGTATGATGAAATCATCCATGATACGGCCCTGCAAAAACTGCATGTTGTATTTTGTCTGGATCGCGCCGGACTTGTCGGGGAAGACGGGGCGACACACCATGGCGTGTTCGACCTGGCTTATCTGCGTCCCGTCCCGAATCTCACGATTGCGTCGCCGATCAATGAAGTGGACTTGCGGAATCTGATGTTTACAGGATCCCGGGATGATGCCGGCACCTTTGTCATCCGTTATCCGCGCGGAAAAGGCGAACTGCATAACTGGCGGCAGCCGCTGGAGATCCTTCCGGCCGGAAAAGGGCGCCGGTTGCGCGATGGCAGCGACCTGGCCATTCTATCCATTGGCCCGATCGGGAATGAAGTCAGGAAAGCGATCGAAATGATCGAAAATGAACATCCGTCCGTCGCTCATTATGATATGATCTATCTGAAGCCGGCAGATGAAGGGATTTTACATGAAGTGGGCAAGCGCTTTAAGTCCATTATTACGGTAGAGAACGGGGTTCGCACCGGCGGTCTCGGAAGCTTAGTCGCCGAATTTATGACGGAAAACGGATATATGCCCAGGATCCGGCGCATCGGGGCGCCGGACCGGTTTATAGAGCATGGAACGATCGATGAACTGTTCGGGATTTGCGGCATGAATGCGGAGCATATTTTTGAAGCCATCGTGACGGAGTGTGCAAAAGTCTGATATGAAAAGACTTATAGAATAAAAGAGGTTAAGAAAAAGAGTGTGTAGAGTGAAATTTGTTATCAAGTATAAATGAAAATATTAATAGCAGGCGCCGGAGAGGTCGGGACGCACCTGGCCAAGATGCTTTCGAGGGAAAAGCATGATATTATCCTGATGGATCCGGATGATGATAAACTGGCGTTTACCCGTTCGGGTATGGAGATCTTACCCGTTACCGGCAGTCCGACGTCCCTCAGTGACCTGGAAGAAGCGGGTGTCGACCGGATGGATCTGTTTATCAGTGTAACCCCGGAAGAGACCACAAATATAACCGCCTGTATGCTGGCGACAAAGATGGGGGCGAAAAAAACGTTTGCACGCATCAATAATTATGAATACCTGTTGCCTAAAAATATGGAATTTTTTTCCAGTCTGGGGATTGACTCCATGATCTATCCGGAAATGCTGGCCGCCAAGGAAATTGTTTCCGCCATCAGGCGTCCCTGGACCCGCCAGTACTGGGATTTGTTAGGTGGAGCATTGATCCTGCTGGGTATCAAAATACGTGAAAACGCTCCTATTGTAAATAAACAATTGACGGAACTGACAAATAGCAAAAATAAGTTCTATCACATTGTCGCTATTAAACGCGAGAATGATACGGTCATTCCTTTCGGGAACGACCGGATTATGGCCGGCGATATTGTGTTTTTTACCTCCAGGAAGGAAAATATAGAGGAGATACGAAGACAGGCCGGCAAATCGGAACAGGAAGTAAAAAAAATACTGATCATGGGAGGCGGCCGTATCGCCATTCGCGCTTCCCAGTATCTGCCGGGCAATATCCACATAAAAATTATTGAAACGTCGAAAGAAAAAAGTATCCGCATCTCCGAGCAGGTTCCGGATAATGTACTGATCATAAACGGGGATGGCCGCGATACCGATTTGCTGATGCAGGAGGGTATACAGCATACGGAAGCGTTTGTGGCGTTGACGGAAAATTCGAGTACGAATATCCTTGCCTGTCTTGCCGCCAAACGGTTTGGTGTGACCAAGACCATTGCCCAGGTAGAAAATATCGATTATATACCGATGGCGGAAAAACTGGACATCGGTTCCGTTATCAACAAGAAACTGATTGCTGCGAGTCATATCTATCAGTTCCTGCTACATGCCGATGTGTCTACGGTGAAGTGTCTTGCCTTTGCCAATGCGGATGTGGCGGAACTTGTTGCGCGTCCGGGTGCGAAAATAACGAAAAGGAAAGTGAAAGATCTGCGTTTGCCAAAAGATATGACGCTTGGAGGGCTTATCCGGGACGGGGAGCCGATACTTATCGACGGAGAGACGCAGATACAGACGCAGGATCATGTGGTGGTTTTTTGTCTTGATTCCGCGATGAGGAAACTGGAAGATTATTTCAACTGACACGGTAATTTAAAGAGGGGTATCCGGACATGCGCATTAATATCCTGTACATTATTAAAACATTAGGTTCGATCCTGATCCTTGAAACAATCTTTCTGCTGATTGCAACGGGGGTTGCGTTTATCTACGGAGGGTCAGACCGGATGCCGGTATTGATTTCTTCCGGGATCATGCTTGGCGCCGGTCTCATCTTTTTCATCACAGGGCGCAAAGCCGACGAATATCATGCAGGCAGGCGGGAAGGAATGCTGACCGTGACGCTTACATGGGTCATTTTGTCGTTTTTCGGTATGATGCCCTTTTATATCGGAGGGTATATTGATCATATCACGGATGCTTACCTGGAGACCATGTCCGGGTTTACAACTACGGGAGTCACCGTACTGGATGATATAGAATCTTTGCCGCGCGGCATTTTATTCTGGAGAAGCCTGATGCAGTGGCAAGGCGGTATCGGGATGGTCGTTTTTACCGTGGCCTTGCTGCCGATGTTCGGAGGCAGTGCGTCGCAACTTTTTGATGCGGAGACGACCGGCTTCTCGCATGAACGTTTCCGCCCGCGCGTGACGCAGGTTGCAAAGCGTTTATCCGGCGTTTATGTGTTGCTAACCCTGTTACTGACCGTTCTCCTGTGGATCGGACCGATGGATTTCTACGAAGCGCTCAATTATGCAATGGGAAGTATCTCTACCGGAGGGTATTCCACTAAAAATGCAAGTATCGCCTACTGGAATTCCCCCTATATCGAATATGTTATTATGTTTGGCATGTGTATCGGCGGAATGAAACTGCCTCTTTTTTTCTTTGTATTGAAAGGGAAATTTAAGCAATTCCTGAATGACGAGGAAACACGCTGGTATTTGATTTATCTGCTGTTTTTTATTCTTGTCACAGTGGCGTGGCTTTTCTGTAATGGATACGAAACGGCTGCTTATGATATTGAAAACACGATCCGTAAAGGGGCTTTTCAGGTTATTTCACTGGCCACTACGACCGGTTTCATAACTGCCGATTTTGTCGCCTGGGGGCCTTTTTACTGGTTGATTGCTATTTTTTTGATGCTGATCTGCGGATGCGGGGGATCTACCAGCGGAGGACTTAAGATGGGGCGTGCACTAATTCTTGCAAAAAATATGCTGAATGAATTTCGTAAACAGACACATCCGGCGGCCGTATTGCCCGTGCGCGTGAACGGGCGCGCCATATCGCAGGAAACTATTTATCGCGTGCACATATTTGCACTGGTTTATGTGTTGCTGATCTGTTTCAGCTGGATTTTTTTATTGGTAAACGGATTGACATTCGAAGAAGCGATCGGCACCTCCATTTCCGCGATCAGTAACGTAGGGCCTTCCCTCGGTTCGCTTGCCGACGGTAATTTATCGACGATTCCGGCTGTTTCCAAATGGTATGTTTCATTTTTGATGATGGCCGGACGCCTGGAAATTTTTACAGTATTAACGCTCTTATTGCCAGGATTTTGGAGGCGATAACAAGCGCGGTTTCGGGCAGTCTGCAGGCCGGGTCTTTGATCTTTTACAAAAAAAAATATACGTTTTTATTATTTTTTACGTTGTACCTTAGTATAAGTGTCTAATTACGTAAAATATGATAGAATATATAAGAGGCGAAATCGCTGAACTTTCGCCTGCACAAATGGTAATGGAATGTAGCGGAATAGGTTATGCATTAAATATATCCCTTACTACATTCAGCGCTTTCAACGGTCTCAAAGAGGGGAAAATATATGTGTATGAGGTAATCCGTGAAGATGCGCATCTTTTATTTGGCTTTGCGACCCGTGAGGAGCGGGAACTGTTCCTTTTGCTTACCTCCGTTTCGGGTGTAGGCCCTAATACGGCGCGTATGATCCTGTCATCGCTGTCGCCTTCCGACCTGATCCATGTGATTGCTTCCGGCGATGATATTAGCCTGACGGCGGTTAAGGGGATTGGCAGTAAAACAGCGCAACGCATTGTCGTTGACTTGCGAAATAAGGTAAAACCGGTAGAAAGTATGGGCGGGAAAGATAAACTGTTGCCGGGAGACCGTTCCGAAACGGCGGAAGGAGCCGTCGCCGCCCTGGTAATGCTCGGTTTTCAGAAAACGGCATCGCAGAAAGCGGTGGCTTCCATTTTGAAAAAATCACCGTCCGTCACGGTCGAGCAGGTTATAAAAGATGCACTGAAAATGCTTTGATTTTATCCGTAAAGTTTATTTGTAACAGCGTTGGATGAAAAGGGGAATTAAACATATTATAACGATAATCGTCTGCTTATCAGGTATCGTGGCGCTGAATGCCGGATACCCCGGTTTCCCGGCTGCCGGAACGGTATCCGTGCCGGATGATGTAATGCCGGATGATACGATTGAAAAATCCCGTATTCCCGTCAAGAAAACGGTTCCCGAAACCTACGAAGACCTTAAAAAAAATGCCGCCACCGACCTGCGCGATCCGGAAAACCTGAAGACGGAGGTAGAGTACGATTTGAGAACGGGAACTTACCGGTTGCGTTCAAAAGTCGGCGATCTTGATCTGGGGACACCCTTGAAGATGACGCCGGAAGAATATCAGGATTACAGTTTGCGCCAATCCATCAACCGGTATTTTTATGAAAGGAACAGGGCCGTTTTGGACAGTCTGGGGCCTGACGGAAGGGGCGGTAACCAGTTCAGTCTGATGGATATGCAGTTTGATCTCGGCGGAGCGGATAAGCTGTTCGGCCCCGGAGGCGTCCGCCTGCGATCCCAGGGTTCGGTCGGATTAGACCTGGGACTTAAAACGAGTAAGACGAACAATCCGTCCCTGCCGGAGAAATCGCGTAGCCGTACGTTTTTTAATTTTAATACGGATGTGCAGATGGTGATGAAGGCGTCTGTCGGAACGAAAGTGAATTTCGATATGAACTATAATACGGAGGCTTCGTTTGATTATGATGCCGCTAAACTGAACCTGGGTTACCAGGGAGAGGAGGACGAGATTGTCAAATCACTGGAAGGGGGGAATGTGAGTATGAATACGAACAATTCCCTGATACGTGGCGGCGCGGCGCTGTTCGGTGTGAAAACGGATCTGCAGTTTGGGAAGTTACGTGTCAAGGCGCTCGTCGCTCAACAGGAATCGGATTCGAGAAGCATCTCGTCCAAAGGAGGTTCGCAGATGACCGACTTTGAAATATCGGTGGATAAATACGATGAAAACCGTCATTACTTCCTGGCGCATTATTTTCGTGATACGTATGACAGGGCAATGGCAAAACTTCCCTATATATCCTCTGCCGTTTCGATTAACCGCGTGGAAGTGTGGATAACGAATAAGAGCAGTATCCAGGGACAGACGCGTAATATCGTCGCTTTTTCGGATCTCGGCGAACACGACCGCATCAGTAATCCGCAGTTTACGCCTTCGGGAATTGAAAAAGTGCCCTATAACGGGGCGAACACACTGTACCGCACCGTGGCGGATCATTATCCGGGAGCGCGCGATAACAGTACCGTCAACCAGGCATTTACCGGCTTTATCGAGGGAGGCAGGGATTATGAAAAGGTAGAAAGCGCCCGTATCTTATCATCCTCCGAATATACATTAAACCGACAGCTTGGATATATTTCCCTGAATACCTCGAAATTACGGGAAGACGAGGTGCTGGCCGTCGCTTTCGAATATACTTATAACGGAACGGTTTACCAGGTCGGGGAATTTTCAGGCGATGATACGGAAAACGGTAAAAAATGCCTGTATGTGAAAATGCTGAAAGGCGTATCCATGTCACCCTCCATGCCGGTTTGGAACCTGATGATGAAAAATATTTATTCCCTTAACGCCTATTCCATACAACAGAAGAAGTTCAGACTGGATATTGTATACCAGAGCGATACGGCCGGCACGTATGTTTATACGATTCCGGAAGGGAATATCAAGGGACGGACGCTTCTGAAAGTAATGAACCTGGACCGTTTAAATTCGAACAATGAAGCGGTCGGCAAGGGAGATGAAACCGGAGACGGGTTTTTCGATTTCGTGGAAGGACAGACGGTCATATCAAGCAACGGGCGGATTATTTTTCCCGTTATTGAGCCGTTCGGTTCCCATCTGCGTGAAAAAATCGGGGATGATGCGATTGCGGATAAGTATGTCTATCAGGAACTGTACGATTCCACGTTGACGATCGCCCGGCAGATTGCGGAAAAGAATAAATTTTTGCTGCGCGGACAGTATACCGGTTCGGTTTCCAATGTCATACAGTTAGGTGCGACCAATGTGGCGCGAGGCTCTGTCATCGTCCGGGCAAACGGGATGGTCCTGTCGGAGAATGTGGATTATATTGTCAACTACAGTTCCGGGACGGTTACGATCCTGAATGAAAACCTCAGCAATGCCGCTATCAATGTTTCGTTAGAGAACCAGTCGACATTCAGCACGCAACGGAAGACCATGTTCGGAACCGATCTGAACTATGCGTTTTCAAAGGATTTCAATATGGGCGCTACCATCATGCATTTATCGGAAATGCCCCTGACGACGAAAACGACGTTCGGCGATGAGTCTGTGAAAAATACCCTTTGGGGTGTTAACCTGGATTATAAAGGTCAAAGCCAGTGGCTTACCAATCTGTTTGACAAGCTGCCCCTGCTCTCGCTGACGCAGCCGAGTAACTATTCCGTCAATGCGGAGTTTGCACACCTGATCGCAGGCCATTATCAAAACAAATATACCGGGGAATTTTCATACCTGGATGATTTTGAATCGACTCAAAGTGAATTTGATTTGCTGAATCCTTATTACTGGAACTATGCCAGCACTCCTTTCGATGATAATAAGGCGACCGCCCTGTTTCCGGAAGCCGGACTTTCGAATCATGTGGATTATGGAAAGAACCGCGCCCTGCTGGCATGGTATTATATAGACGGGTTGTTTACCCGCAGAAATTCTTCCCTGCGGCCATCCTACATGACGGATGAGGATTTGTCGGACCACCGTGTGCGCGCCGTCCAGATCAATGAACTGTTCCCGAACAGGGATCAGGGATATGCGGAAAACAGTTACCTGAACATTTTGAACCTGGCCTATTATCCGAACGAGCGCGGCCCGTACAACCTGGATGGCGATCAGGTCAACCGTGACGGAACATTGATGAATCCGGAGAAACGCTGGGGAGGGATCATGCGCAGTCTGGATCAGACCGATTTTGAAACGGCCAATGTCCAGTATATCGAATGCTGGATCATGGATCCCTTTATTTCCGCCCCGAATCATAAGGGCGGCGATTTATTTTTCAATCTGGGCGAGATCTCCGAAGATGTCCTGAAAGACGAAAAGAAGTTTTTTGAAAACGGATTGCCGGTGAATGGCGATCTGTCGCAGGTCGATACCACCGTCTGGGGGAAAGTGCCGAAACAGCTGAGTACGGTCTATGCTTTCGATAACAGTTCGGGGGCGCGCGCCGCTCAGGATGTGGGATTTAACGGCCTTTCATCAGCAGAAGAAAAAAGCGGGATATTCCCGGCATACAGGGAATTTCTCGACAAATTGCGGAGTAACCTGTCGCAGGAAACGATTCTGCAGATGGAACGGGATTCGCTGTCGCCGCTGAATGACCCGGCCAGTGATAATTACCGGTATTTCCGCGGTTTTGATTATGATGACGAGCGCGCGGATATTTTGACCCGTTATAAGCGTTACAATGGGGTGGAAGGTAACTCGATGGAGGCCGGCAATTCGGCGGAATCGTATAACTCGTCGTCGAAAATGGTTCCCGATGTGGAAGATTTCAACCAGGATTATACGATGAATGAGCATGAGAAATATTACCAGTACCGTATCTCTATCCGTCCGGAAGATCTGGTCGTGGGATCGAATTATATCGTAGATAAACGCGTTGCAAAAGAAGTCAGACTGGCCGACGGAACAAAAGAGGATGTCGTCTGGTATCAGTTTAAAATACCGGTTCGTGAATATAATCACAGGGTAGGTAATATCAATGATTTCAGCTCCATCCGTTTCATGCGTGCGTTTATGACCGGATTTCAGGAAACGACTGTCTTGCGTTTCGGGAAATTTTCACTGGTGCGCGGCGAATGGCGGCCTTACGAGCAGCCGCTGTACAGGTCGGATGCCCTCCCGCCGGTTTCGGGTTCGCTGTCCGTATCAACCATCAATATTGAAGAGAACGGGGATCGGGAACCGATAAACTACCGGCTTCCGCCCGGCGTTTCACGTATTACGGATCCCAGCCAGCCGCAGTTGCGCCAGCAAAACGAGCAGTCCCTTTCTTTGAAAATAACGGATTTGGCTTCGCAGGACGCCCGTGCCGTATATAAAACGACAAGCTATGATCTGCGCCGTTATAAACGGATGCAGATGTTCGTTCATGGCGAAAAACTGGTAGATGACGCGACCGGCCTGCAAAATGGCGACCTTTCCGTCTTTATCCGTTTGGGAACAGACTATAAAAACAATTATTACGAATATGAAGTGCCGCTGAATCTTACTTCATTCGGGGATGGAAGGCCTTCTGCCGGTGAAGTGTGGCCTGCGGAAAATCTGCTGAATTTCAGGCTGGAAGCGCTTACCGACCTGAAACTTAGCCGTAACCGCGATAAAAGTAATGCGGAAAGCGGGGTTAGCTATACTACGCTTTATACGAAATATGATCCGGATAACAACCGTAACACGATCGCTGTGGTCGGGAACCCGAGTTTATCGGATGTGCAGGTGATCATGATCGGCGTACGCAATCATTCGAGAGACGTGAAAAGCGCCGAGATATGGGTCAACGAATTGCGTATGACGGATTTTGATGAATCCGGCGGTTGGGCCGCGAATGCAAGCATGAACCTGAATATTTCCGATTTTGCGACGGTGAATGCGAGCGGAAACATGGAAACCGCAGGTTTTGGCGGGCTGGAACAGTCTGTGTCCGAGCGAAATATGGAAGATTATTCCCGGTTTAGCATGGCCGCAACCGTTCAGCTTGGAAAATTATTCCCGGAAAAAACAAAAGTAAGCCTTCCCCTGTACTATGCCTATTCAAAAGAAGTTATTTCACCCGAATACAATCCGCTGGATCAGGATATACTGCTGAAAGAATCGATTGATAATGAGTCGACCCGGGCGGGAAAGGATTCTATCCGCAATTTTGCCAATGATGTATTGACAACGAAAGCCTTTGCCCTCAACAATGTGCGGGTCGATATAAAAAGCAAGAAACCGATGCCGTATGATCCGGCAAACTTTTCAATGGGATATGCTTCCAGTACGGAAACGAGGACAAATCCGGAAACGGCCTACGAAACGACTAAAAATTTCCAGGGTAATCTGGGCTATGCCTATACCCCCTATATTACCCCCTTAAAGCCGTTTGAAAAAGTAAAGCAAAACAACGGCTATACCAAATATATCAAGCAGCTTGCATTTTATTATTTACCGTCGGTCAGCTTTCAAAATTCGATCACGCGTAATTATTACGAGATACAGTTGCGCGATCTGAATGATCTTGCGAATGAGAGCGGCATCCCGGTATCGTTCAGCCAGAATTTTTTCTGGGACAGGGCTATTGATCTGCGATGGAATGTGTTGTCCAATCTTATGCTGAATCTTACATCGGCTACGAATGCGCGGATAGAGGAGCCTTATGTGCAGGTAAATAAAAAACTGAACAGGGATGACTATGAGATCTGGAAAGATTCCGTAAAGAAGAGTATTGCCGATCTGGGAACGCCGCTTTTGTATGACCAGTCGCTCGTGCTTACGTATACCGTTCCTTTCCAGTACATTCCGGTAATGGATTGGGTAACGGGCCAGGTCTCCGGCAAAGCTACCTATAACTGGGAAAAAGGTTCGTATGTCGACGAGGAAACAACGGTCGGGAATGCCATTAAGAATCAGCGGGTCATCGATCTCCAGGGCGCTTTAAACTTCACATCGCTTTATAACAAAAGTGAATACCTGAAAAAGATAAACCAGAAGAGTAATGCCGGCAGAAGTACGGCCGCTCCTCCCCAAAAAAGCGCCAAAGCAGCCGCAAAGGCACTGGTCCTGCCCGTTAAACTGGATCCCGATACCGGCGTGATCGTGCAGCATAACATGCTTACAAAGAAAGTGCTGATCAGGGCGCGGCTGGCAGGCGACAGTACAAAGAGGGTGAAGGTTACCTATAAGGCGCTTGATTATGCGCGCATACGTATCACAAACAGGGATACGGTGGACTTGATCCTGTCCATCACTCCCGCGCCGCCTCCGCAGGAAACGTTTGCCTATAAATTAGCGGAATACAGCGCCCGCACCCTGATGATGATACGCCGTGTCAACATCCAGTATGCATTGACGGATGGAATGTACCTGCCCGGCTTTATGCCGGGGATCGGCGACTGGTTCGGGCAGGGGTCGACATCAGCGGGACGTGCGCCCGGATGGGGGTTTGCATTCGG
>JAISCL010000294.1 GCA_031265585.1 Tannerella sp.
TCTATGCATTTATAAAAATCCTTTTCGAGCAGCAACTCCCGGTAATAGATTAAAAAATCACGGACATAATCCTGCACCTTTCCGGAAAGGGAAACATTGAAGGATTCCTCATCCGAAGTATTCAGTCCCGAAAAATCAAGATTCAGGATCATATAACTGTTATGCTTTGGCGTCGGATGTTTTCCTATATACAGGTCGCCGAACAGCTGTTCAAACTTATCCACCTGATTGATGTCGTAATAATTGGACAGCATCGAAAAGAACAGACTCTTACCGAATTTGCGCGGACGTGTGAAGAACAGATTGTCGTTATTCTCATTTTCCAACAGTTCGATAAACCGGGTTTTGTCTATATAAACATAATTTTCGGTTCTTACTTTTTCATAATTTGAGTTGCCATAAGGTAATCTTTTACGTTTCCCTGTTTCCATAACAAATAAATTTCAGTGCAAAAGTAATAAAAATATGCCAATATTTTATACTTGATCCTGAGATACCTTTTCCTGTCATTTCCTGTTATAGCGATATGCATACCAGCCACTCCCGGTTAACTGTAAATTATAAAAGAGGATGCGCCACTTTTGACACACCCTCATAATGTGTTTACCGTGATTTTATGCATTTGATTAAATTGAAGCCACAGGGGAGGATGGTTAGGGAGAGGGTTTCGCTGCGCTTTTTCAATTCGGATGTCTGCGGAGTGATTATGGGATTGGCGAGTGTGTTTGTGCTGTTGATATTGTTGCTTTCCAGTTTCCATATTTTAGCGGGAATGTAGCTTGCGGGCAGGGTGAGTTTGATTCGATGGCTTTCGTCCGGCGAGCGGTTGATCAGCGCGACGTAAATGACGCCTTCTTCGGGTTGCATGGCTGCTCCGTCGATGTTGGTCAGGGTTAAGTCAAGCGATTCAAATTCACGGTCGGTCGCGCCTTCTACTGCCAGATTCTTTACCGGAACAGTCACTGTCGAGCCTGTGATAGACAGGTCGAACCGGTGGCCGGTCATGTATTTTCTATAAAGCTCAAAAACATAATAGGTCGGCGTACGGTAAGCATCGCTGTCGCTTGTCGTTCTGACCAGTCCGTGTCCATTGACCGGGAAAATATAGTTGGCCATACCTACGGCAGGACTTTGACGGATGAAGACATTCAACATGCCGGCTACGGTAGGTATATCAAACTGCCGGCGGTCGTCATGGCGCGTAAAGGCGAATTTTTCACCGTCGAAAACCGAGTGGCGGCAGTTCCATTCATCAATACTGTAACGGACGGGATTGGCTGTGCGTCCCAGTTCGGCATTGATTCTGTCCAGCAGTTCGATATTCTTTTTAAGATCCAGTTCAACCCGTGCAGGAGCGAAGGTTGTCGATAAACTGTCTTCCAAAATGTTCTCCTTCACCTTGGCGCGCATGTAGAAATGAATGGTGAGGAAGTCGATCAGGTGGCCGTTTTGATGCAGGATGGAATCATTCCAGCGGTATTTGTATCCTACCCCTATGAGGCTGAGTTCGGGATACAGGCTTTTGATCGTGGTAGCCCAGCGGTGCAGGCGGTCGCCGTAATGTGCGGCGCTTTCGAAAAAATAGTTCTCATTGCCCATGCCCCAGTATTTGACGTCGTAAGGGTCGGGATGCCCGTACAAAGCCCGTTTCTTTCCAAAAGCGGTCGAGGTGGAGCCGTTGACATACTCAATCCAGTTCAGCGCATCGCCCAGCGAGCCGGACTCCGGCGGCACGCGCCATCCCATGTTAAAGTTAATATAAGGTTCGGTGCCGACCTCGCGGCACCATTCCAGGAACTCGTCCGTTCCAAACTGATTGGTTTCTACCTGTCCCCATTGCCGGGCGTGTATCACGGGGCGTTTACTGACGTCTCCGATGCCTTTTTCCCAGTCATACTCGTCGACATACGTGCCTCCGGGCCAGCGCATCACAGGCATGTTCAGGGGTTTGAGCAGTTCCGTTACGGCAGGATTGGGCTGTCCCGTACTGCCTACAACGCCGCCGTAGATCACCCGGTCGTTGCAGTCTTCCAGCATCTGTCCGTAAATCATCGGGTCGATGGATGCAGGCTGATCCGGTATGGATACCGTTACCTGCGTTACTGTTTTTGCACTTTTCGGCGTCACATTCTTCTGTCCGAAAAGCAGCAGACCGAACATGCAGCCTGCGGTAATTAAAATAGTCCTTTTCATTGTTTTGAATTGTTATATAATTGTTCATTATTAATTGTCGATTGTTTTGATGACGCCCAGTTTTCCGACTAAAAGGGAAACGCAGAGCAGGCTGATTAAATAAGCCGCTCCCATGTAGATAAAGACCGGCAAATAAGAATATGCGCCGATCGTCGTTCCGATGACTTTCTGCGAAATCACGCCCGTAATTCCTCCCAGCGTACCGCCGATTCCGGTGATGGTCGCCTGCACGTTCTTCGGATAAATTTCCGACGGTATGGCGATATTACCCCATAAGTTATGCGTCAGCGTGATGCCCGAAACAGCCGCTATCGCCACAATCAGGTTTACTCCTGAAAGCAGCAGCAGGCAAAGCAGAGGGATAATAAGAGACGCGGCAAGCATGACGGTTTTGCGGGCGCGGTTGAGCGACCATCCGTAACGGTTTATAAGGTAGCGGGGCAGGTAGCCGCCGAGTATGCCGCCCAGTCCCATTGTCAGATAGGGCAGCCATGCCGTGAGGCCCAGTTCCGACAGCGACAGTCCCTGCGTATCCTGCAGGTATTTTGGAATCCAGAACAGAATGAAATACGTAACCGGGTCGATAAAGATACGGGCAGAGAAACAGCCCCAGGTCGCTTTTCTCGAAAGCAGGCGTTTCAGTTTGACGGGCTGCTCCGTGCCGGCTTCAGACGTCCGGGGCTGTTCGTCTCCGAGGATCAGCCGCTTTTCTTCGTCCGAAATGCGCGGATGCTTTTGCGGGAGATGATAGTATTTTATCCAGAAAAACAGCCAGACAAATCCCAGCATACCGGTTACGACAAAGGCCGCCCGCCAGCCGAAAGCAATGGCAAGAAAGGAGATGACCGGAACGGCAATGGCTCCTCCGATTGCCGTGCCCGCATTGAATATGCCGATTGCCAGCGCCCGCTCCTTCACTGGAAACCATTCCGACGACGCTTTTACGCCTGCCGGGAAGTTTGCCGATTCGGTAATGCCCAGAAAGAAGCGGACAATGGAAAACTGCATGATGCTGCCGGCAAAGGCGTGCAGGATACTGACCAGCGACCATCCGCCGGCAAACAGGGCAAATCCCTTTTTGGTGCCGATACGGTCGACGATCCAGCCGCTGAAAGCATACATCAGCGTGTAACTGAAAATGAAAACGGCGGTAATATCGGCATAGTCCGCATCCGACCAGTTGAATTCTCCCTTGATGGTATTGGCCAGAACTGCCAGCGCATTCCTGTCCAGGCAGTTCAGCCCCGACACAAGACAGAGCAGAAACGCTATCTTCCAGCGAACTGTTTTACTTTTAAACATGCTTTTCATTTTTATTCAGGAAAGGATTGTAATGTGCAGCTTTTTCGCCGCTGCCGTCCGTCCGTTTCAGAATCAGACTTTCGTCGACCTCGTCTTTCAGTCCGGCGTTCAGCAGGTACTGTCCCTGACGGATGAGCTGCACGCGCAATTCGGCGGCGTTTATTTCACGGACAGTCGTTTTGCTCTTTGCCATCATGCCGGCAGCGACGCCTGCTCCCTGTCCGACGGCCATGCAGGTTGCCATCACCCGTATGGAACCGAAAGCGGCATGGGTGGCGGAAATGCAGCGTCCGGCAACCAGCATGTTGTTCAGTCCCTGTGGCAGGAGGGCGCGGTACGGGATTTCGTATACCACTTTTCCCGAGCCTGTGAATATCTGTTCGCGTCCGTGAGGCGGATGAATGTCGATGGCAAAGGTGCCGCAGGCAATGCCGTCGTCGAAAGATTTCCCGTTCAGGATATCGTCTTCCGTCAGCGTATAATCGCCCTGTATGTGGCGTGTTTCGCGGATTCCGGCCTGGATTCCCGTATCAATAATATGGGATTCGGCGAATCCGCCGATGCGTTTTTTCAGGAAGGCATGTATCTGCAAGACCTGTTTCCGGAGGGCGATTTCCGCTTTCGTCAGGTCGTTCACATCCGTGCCGTCTATCTTTTGCAGCCGCGCGGTATTGACCGAAAACTGGCTGTTCGGCAGTTCGTACATCAGGATGCGCGGAGCCGTTTCAGGGTCTAATTCTCCGGAATGGATGGCGTCTTCGACCTGTCTGTTCAGTCCCAGCAGGGCGATGGCTTTCTGGCTGTCTATTTCTTCATCTGCAGGACTGTCTTTCAGCAGTTGGCGGTTTTCTTTCATCCAGCGGCGCAGGGCGGGGACGTCCACTCCCCCGATGCGGAAGTAGAGCGTCGCGGGCTGCATGGCGCCGTCTTCTTTCCGTCCGGGCGTATAAGGCGCTCCCGAAAAGGCGGCAAGGTCGGCGTCGCCCGTGCAGTCAATCACGTATTCGGGACAGATTGCCTGGCGTCCCGACTTGTTTTCGATCAGGACGCTGCGGACAAAACCGCCGTCCACCTGCGTCCCGACAGCCAGACTGTGCAGGAGTATCTTCACCCCGGCTTCTTCCAGCATCCCGAAAAGGATGGACTTGCTTCCTTCCGGGTCGAAAGGCGTCATGGAAGCGTTGTCGAAGGTCAAATCCGTTACATGTCCGCACGAGATGCGGCGGGCTGTCATTCGCTGCACCATCTCTTCCGCAATGCCCCTGATGACCTGCCTTCCGTGAATGTCATGGAAGGTGAAGACCGGATTTACCATTGCTACGGTGAGGTTCCCGCCCACAATGCCGTAGCGTTCCACAATCATGGTTTTTGCGCCCGTTCGCGCCGCTGCAATCGCCGCGCCCATACCCGCCGGCCCGGCGCCAACCACCAATACTTCGGGTGTGGCAATGACCGGCGTTTCCCTTTGTTTTTCTGTTACGTGTTTCATTATAGAGATAAAAATAAATAACATATAATGTGTTAATCCGCAAATTGCGGAAATGTAAAACCAACTGTTTTGGCCCTCCCGAAAATTTCGAAAGCATGAATCCGGATGTTTTGGCCCTTTCGAAAATTTCGAAAGCATGAATCCAGATGATTTGGCCCTTTCGAAAATTTCGAAAGCATGAATCCGGATGATTTGGCCCTTTCGAAAATTTCGGGAGCATGAATCCGGATGTTTTGGCCCTTTCGAAAATTTCGGGAGCATGAATCCGGATGTTTTGGCCCTTCCGTACATGTACAGCACCCATTAATACCCCGGATTCTGCGTCAAATTCGGGTTCACCTGCCTCTCGGAGAATGGAATCGGCGACAGATAATCCCTTGCCGGATCAAAAAAGCGTACGCCCAGTTTGGTGCCGAAGCGGTCTTTGTCGGGGAAATTTGTATAGTCGGGATTGCCGTATTCGTCGATCAGGGGAGCCGTTGCCGGATAGCCGTTCGGGATACGTCCGTAGCACATACCGTTCATCAGCCGGTCGGCTATTTTCCAGCGGCGTATGTCGAACAGTCGCAACCCTTCGCCTGCCAGCTCATACTTCCTTTCTTTCCGGACAGCCGCCCGCAGTTCCTGCTGACTTTTTCCCGGAGCAATGTCCGGCATGCCTGCACGGCTCCTGACCTTATTCATTGCCGTGTAAACAGCTTCGTCTATCTGATTCGATTCAATCTTTGCCTCTGCGTACATCAGCAAGATGTCCGCATAGCGAAAAACGATCGCATTGATGGACGAGGCGCCGTCGGTGCGGTACTCTACCGGATCGCAGAATTTGCGCCATCCGTAGCCCGAATAACTGGCGTAGGCATGTGTCGCTTCGAGGTTCGGAATCCTGACGGCGGGCGACTGGTTGTAGTCCCAGCACTCCAGGCTGTCCGTATTCGTTTCGTACCGGTAGCCGAAAAATACGCTTCCCGGCAGGACGATCGACTTATGTATCCGCGGATCCCGGTTTTCCCACGGATGCTGCGGATCGTACAGTGGCGATTTGTCAATCGAAAGTCCATCCGTACATTCATACGAATCTACCAGCGCCTGGACGGGCATTTTGTTGGTATAACCTCCGGCCAGACGGCCTTTGAAACGGCTCGGCGTCCAGTGATACTTGTCGTCCTGGTTGTACTGGATCGCCCAGATGATTTCCTTCGAGGTTTTCCCTTTCAGCAGGGTGATGTCGGCATAGTCGGGTTCCAGGATATATTCAATGCCTTCCAGGGCCATGATCTTTTGACAGGCGTCGACCGCATCCGCCCAGCGTTCGCTGTACAGGGCCGTGCGCGCCTTTACCGCCCAGGCAAACCCTTTGGTGAGCGCCATCGTGTTCGGCTCGTTTGCCTGCCGGAGATACTGTGCGGCGTCGTCACATTCGGTAAAAATGAAGTCGACAATCCGGTTCGTGGATTCCCTTGAAACAAACGATTCGTCCAGCGACAGGGTATGGTCTACGAACGGGACATCGCCGAACATCGAAATCAGCCAGTGGTAAAAATACGCCCGCAATACCTGTGCCTGCGCCCGGTACAGGGCTAACTTGTCACCGGATACGCTGCCGCTTGCCCGGCCGATGTTTTCCAGGATGAAATTGCAGCGGTAAATGCCTTTGTACATGTTATTCCACAGTTCATTGAGATGCCCTGCCGTTTGCGCCTGGAAAAGCTGTTCGGGCTTGGAATCCCTTTCCGCTCCGATATCGGAACCGGTATCGTAGTAAACGGGATAGGGCACCTGATCCCCTTTCATGTAGAGCACGTCGTGCACCCCGACGATGGCCATCTGTATTTCCGCCTCGTTCTGCAGGAAGGTTTCCGTAGAAGGATAATTCAGCGGATATTTTTCCAGTATGCCCTCGCACGATGTCAGTGCGGCAAGAAGGCCGCCCGTCAATATACAAATAATATACTTTTTCATATTCATATCTGTTTGTGAGTTTTAAAATCTAATATCTATACCGAAACTGAGCACTTTCACCTGGGGATAATACCCGCCGTTCGAGCCGGGAGATGCTTCCGGATCCCATCCGTCCCAGAAACCGGTGAACGTATACAGGTTTTCGCCCGAAACGTAAAAGCGCAGATGTTCCATCAGCATTTTCCGCGACACGGCGGCCGGGATTTTATATCCCAGCTGGATATTCTTTATCCGCATGTAGGCCGCGCTTTTCAGATAAAAGTCCGAGCTGACGTAATTGTTCAGGTTGTCATAAAAATACAGTCTCGGGAAGGAGGCGTTCGTGTTTTGATTTTCTTCCGTCCAGCGGTCCTTGTGCATTTCGAAGGCCGTACCTCCCGACCAGAAAGGATAAAAGCCTACGGTCGTCAGGTAGCCGTCCACCTTGCCGACGCCCTGAAGCAGCAGGTTAAGATCAACCCCCCTGTAGCGTCCGTTGAAATTCAGGCCGAACGTATAGCGCGGGATGGTGGAGCCTGACACTTCCTGGTCGTTGTCATTGACAATATCGTCGTCGTTCAGGTTGGCATACCGCAGGTCGCCCGGCGCCAGGGCGCGTCCCTGCCGCGTCCATTTATAGGAGCCGTCATCATTGAAGTCATCTTTGCTTAAGATCCCCAGGCTTTTCCGCATGTACAGCGAATTGATCTCATATCCCTCGCGGTTGGTGACCAGGCCTGTCCCGTCCAGTCCTTTCAGGTCGAGAATCCTGTTCCTTACGTCCGACAGGTTGAACGAAACATCGAAATCGAAATCCCCGATCCTGTCCATATAGCCGATATTCAGGTCATAGCCCCTGTTTTCCACCGTGCCGGCATTCTGGTAAGTCGGGTTCAGTCCCATCGTGCGGGGAATGTTCAGCACCATCAGGATGTCCCTTGTCTTCTTGTAATACCAGTCGAAGGTCACGCTGATTTTGTTGAAAAGATTCAGGTCGATCCCCGCATCGGTCATCGTGGTGGTTTCCCACGTGATATTGGGATTGTTCATGGTCAGTACGGCTGCGCCGTCCACCAGCCTGTCTTCCGAAATGTATTTGGTGCCCAAATCGATATTGGACGAAAACGGATAGTTGTTTCCGATATTCTGGTTGCCGATCGTTCCCCACGAGCCTCTGACTTTCAGGTTCGGCACGGCCGTCCGCCAGTTTTCCCAGAACGTTTCTTCGGACAGCCGCCATCCGGCCGAAAACGACGGGAAGGCGCCCCACTGCCTGCCCTGCGCAAATTTGGAAGAGCCGTCGTAACGCACTACCGCTTCCAGGAGATATTTGCTCCGGTAATCGTAATTGAGCCTTCCGAACCAGGAGAGGAGGACGTTTTCGCCGGCCCATCCGTCATTCCGCATGTTCTCTACCGAACCCGACTGCAGGAGCGAATAATCCGGGAAAAGGAAATCGTCCCGGAAGGCATTGAATCCTTCCGAATAGTTCGATTCATACTGAAAGCCGGCCAGCACGGTGACGTTGTGCGACCCGAACGACTTCATGTAGTTAGCCGTCGTGCGGGACTGCAGGTAGCGGTTGTAGTTGGTCTCCATCGTCAGCGTCGCCTTGCTCGGCAGGGATGAAAAGACGCTTCCGTCGGGATTGTGCGTAGTCGTGCGCCGGACAAAGCTTTTCGTCAGCGGATACGAAATGGAAGGCGAGAAGGCCGTCTCCATCCGGAAAGCGTCCGAGGGCGACCATTTGAAGGAGAAATTTCCCGTCACCGGCGTGGTCGTTTCCTTCCAGTATCCGCCGTTGTCGATCACGTTTACGGGATTTTCGCCGTTCTGTCCTTCTGCGTAGTTTCCGTTGGCGTACTGAATGGCTTGCACGGCAGGGAATTTATTCATCGTATAAAAGATAAACCCGATTCCGCTCCCGTTACCCGATGTTCCACTGTACTGGGCTACGGAATTACGGTTCGAGTTGTACAGGAACAAATCCAAAGAAGACGAAAACTGTTTGGAGAAGACAATGTCCGTATTCAGCCGCAGGGAGATCCGCTGGAAATCGACATTCTTGACAATACCGCTTTGCCCCGTATATCCGAGCGAAGCCAGCACTTTCAGTTTGCCGGTGCCTCCGGTGAGCGTCAGGTTATGGTTCTGTTGAAACCCGTTCCCCTGCAGGAGGGCTTTTTGCCAGTCCGCATCGGGATAATGGTCGCGGTCGGACGGGCCTAACGTCCTCCAGTTGTTGATCTGTTCGTCGGTATAGACCACGCCTGCCCCGGCGTTGATTTTCGACTCGTTCAGCAGCAGGATATGATCCATTGCATTGACCTTTCGGGGCAGGTCGGTCGGGCTTTGCTGCGCAACGTAACCGTTGTAGGCGATGTTGAATTTCCCCTGCTGCGCCCTTTTGGTCGTCACGAGGATCACGCCGTTGGCCGCCTTCGAGCCGTAAATGGATGCGGACGCCGCATCTTTCAGGATGGAAATGGATTCAATCGTGTTTACATCCAGGTTATTGATTCCCATTTCAAGCCCGTCGACCAGAATCAGCGGACTGGCATTGTTGAGCGTGCCGATCCCGCGGATGCGGATATCGCCGCCGTCCACGCCGGGCTGCCCGCTACGCTGCGTGACCGTCACACCCGGAGCCACTCCCTGCAGCGCCATCGAAGCTTGCCCTATCTGGCGCCTGTTCAACACCTCGCCGCTCACGGAAGACACGGCGCCGGTCAGGTTCACTTTTTTCTGCGTGCCATAACCGACCACGACCACTTCTTCCAGCGCATGGGTGTCTTCCTGAAGCCGGATATTCAAAACACCCTGACTGCCGACAGGAACCTCCTGCGATACATACCCGATATAGGAGATTTGCAATACCGCATTGTCCGCCACGGAAAGACTGAACGCGCCATCCGAATCCGTTATCACTCCGTTGGTCGTACCTTTCTCCACGACGTTTGCCCCGGTAACGGGTTCGCCCTGTTCATCTGCCACCGTGCCGGTGATCTGACGTTTGGAAAACTGCTGCGACGCTTCCAGCCTGCTTTTTTGTAATATATTTACATTCCTGTCATTGACGATGAATGTCAGGCTGGTTTTTGCGAGGGCTTTTTCCAAAATAGTTTTTACGTTTTCGTTCTTTACATTTACATCGACGCGGATATCTTTCACATCGGCATCCAGGTAAAAGAAGAGGAATTCGCTTTGCTTTTCAATCTGCCTGAATAATTCAGTCAGCTCCATACCGTTTTCTTTTACGGAAAACGTGGTCACCTGCGAATAGGATGAAGTCGCCATTAATTGAAATACAGCTACAAACAGCATACATACTGTAATTCTCATGATATTCAATACTTTTTTTACACCTTTCTTCGAAAAAGGCAAATTAATCTGAAACTTTTGCATATTTTTGTATCGGATTAGAAAGTTAATAATGCACTTACGCCTGAAGTCTGGTCGCCGAAAGCGTAAGTTTTAAATTGATTTTCACTCTTTACCGGCAGGCAGATACCATTCTGTTTGCCGGTTTTGTTTTTACTTCTTCTTTTTTCTCATACACATTCAATTTTACAGGTTATTTAATATAATAGACACTCTCTCTCTTTTCCCACGTAAACGGGTAGGTTATCGCTATAACGTTCAGTATTTGCTCCAAAGACTGGTCTTCGGCAAAGGCGCCTGTCATGGAGACGGAAGATTTTTTTAACTGTTCATTGTTAATCACAATCCGCACCCGGAACTGTTTCATTAAACCGTCCATGAGATCCGAAAACAAAACGTTTTTATGACGGATCACGCCTTCCATCCAGGCTAATTCTTTATCTATATCTATCGATGATATGTCAATCCGGTGAGAAGAACCGGTATAAAGCAGTTGCTGATTAGGGGTTAATATCACCTGCTGACCCGGCATTTCGAAGCGTATGGATCCTTCTACCAGCGTAGTCCGGATATCAGACCGCCCGTCTATCTTTACATTAAAAGAGGTGCCCACCACTTTTATCCGGGCGTCTCCCGCCTCTACGACAAAGGGCTTTTCCGGATTATGCCGTACTTCAAAATAGGCTTCCCCTTCCATTTTCACGAAACGGTTCACGTCGTTGTACTGATTCGTATGGATCAGTTTACTGTTTTTATTCAGGTAAATCTTTGTCCCGTCGGTCAGTGTAAAGTGCGTTTTGTTATTTTCCGTCAGATAGATGTAATGTTCGGTCGGGATTATCCGTTTTGTATCCGTCACATGGAGAAAGTACGCACCCGTTCCCAGCAAAACGATCAGTGAAGCGGCAATCAAGAGACGGTAAAGTATCCTTTTTTTCTTTTTCCGGCCTTGCTGTTCCAGCTGTATTTTCTGTTGCGTTTTCTGTAGGGAAAGTTCCGGATTGAGCGTATGCCTGAACGAGATTTCCGCATCCCAGTAACTTTTGAGCCTGCAAAATTCATCCCGGCTGTTTTCTTCCCCGGACAGCCACCGGCTGAAACTGACGATTTCCTCCGAAGAAGCCACGCGGTTCAGTACTTTTGCTATTAATTGATTGATATTATTTTCCATCTTATGTCATTTCTATTATCTTATGTCGCAAAAAAAACAATAATCCCTTAGTGGCGGATTAAATTTTTTCGAAACTATATTTTCCCGGACAGGGCTTCCCTCAGTTTCCGGGTTGCCGTCGTCATGTGAGCCTCCAGTGTTTTTACGGAAATCTCCAGAATGGCCGCAACATCCCCGTATTTCATTTTATCTTCCCGTACCATTTTAAATGCCATTTTACATTTATGGGGAAGGGTATTGATTGCTTCATTCAAAAGCTTTATCTGTTCCTGCGTGATCAGATCGTCTTCGGGGGTCGTTTCCGTAGAGGCAAAAAAGTCGACCTGCAACTCGTCCAGACTGACCGTCGGCTGTGCCTGCGAGCGTAAATGACTGATGATTTTATAACGCATAACGGAATAGATGTAGGCATCGAAATCCGCCACCTTTAACAGTGTACTCCTGCCGTTCCATATAGCCAGGAAAGTATCGGAAACAAGTTCTTCCGCTTCCAAATGAGAAATCACATGTAAAGAGGCGAACCGCAGTAATCTGTCAAAATAATACAGATACAGCGACTGGAAGGCTTTCTGTGAATCGGACAAGGCGATTTCACAAACCCATTGTGTGATATATGGCGATTTTCTTCCCAATGGCTTTCCCTTTTTAAATCGAACCCTATCTTTACAGTCGTAAAAACAGGAAAAATCCCTTAGAGAAAAAACAATTTTTAGTACTGTTCTACGCGCCTTTCGGCATTAACAGTTTATGTATTTGCAAATTTCAGGCAAACCGGACGGCTTACTTTGATGTCTTTCTTTGTATCTTTCAACAGGCCGCTCTGTTTATCGATGGCAAATATCTGGATGACGCCCGTGTCCCGGCAGGCGCATAAGAGGAACTTTCCATCGGGGGTGATGATGAAGTTACGCGGATGTATCCCGGTGGGCTGGTAGCCGGTTTTGGTCAGCCGTCCGCTCTTACGGTCAATGGCGAAGATGGCCAGGCCGTCGCCTTTCAGACGGTTCGAGACGTAGAGGAAACGTCCGTCGGGCGTAATATGTATGTCCGCACTCCCTGCCGCATGCAGCGTGTCGGCTTCTATGTACTGAATCGGCGAAAAATCTCCGTCGTCATATCTGAGCACGACAACGCGGCCGGACAGTTCGCTGATGAGATAAGCGTATTTTCCATTCGGATGGAATGTCGTATGGCGGGGGCCTTCACCGGCCGGCAGGGAGAAAAAGGACGGTTGCCCTTCTTTCAGGAGGATCCCGCCGGATTGTCCCGGAAGCAGGTCATATTTATAGATCCGGTCGGTTCCCAGATCATTGGCATATAGATGTTTTTCATCGGGAGAGGCGTAGATGCAATGCAAATGCGGCGCCTCCTGACGGGCAGCACCGGACAGGCCTCCTTCCCGTGAATAGACCGACGGGGCGCCTAACTCGCCGGTTGCCGACAATGGGAAAGCGCTCACGCTGCCTCCGCCGTAATTGGCCGTAACCGCCAGCCTGCGCTTACTGTCCACCCAAATGAAACAAGGCCCGCTGCCGCCTGTTTCCTCCCTGTCCAGCAAACGGAGACCAGCCGTCTCCCTGTCAAATGAATAAGCATACACACTGGCTCCGGCGCCTGTTTCGCTAACCGAATACAGTATTTTTTCCTCTTTATCCAAAGCCAGCCAGGAAGGGTTTCCGATACCCGACATGTCCCTAACAAAACTTGCCGAACCATCCTCCGTATTAAATCGGTACAGGTAAATCCCCGCCTCCGATTCTTCCGCATACGTTCCGACAAACAGATACAATTCACTTCCCACCCGGCTACATGATGTTAACATAAACATAAGCGCTCCTGCAATCCAGTATAAAATTCGCGACATATATAAAAAATTTACTTTACGGCTCAAAAAACAACCTTCACTCCCGTTTCCCGGACAGTTGCATCTTTGGCTGTCTTCCATCATGAATTTGAAGACTGCACCGTAGACGGGATTCGCGATATGCATAGTCGTTTTACTTTTAAAATTGCCGGTTGCAAAGATAACGCACATTTGCCGGAAATCCGGTGATTTGGGGCGGAATTATTATTACTTATTGAAGAAAAGGCACAACTCCCTACCGAATGGCAGACCGCCACCAGCGTTAGTGACACACGACCATCAATGATTGTTGGGATCGGACGTCAGATTGTTGTCCATTAAAAAGAATGTCCCGATTGCCGCCACACCGGTCGAAAGAAACCCCCGCCAGCCCATTTTTGCTGTACTGATCTGTTCTCCCTCAAGAACAAAAAACCAAATACAATTTATAGTACAAAGTCATCAAAAATCAATACCTTTGCAGAAAACATCAAAAGTATTGCCGATGAAAGAAATAAATAGACTTAAGGTTGTTCTGGTGGAACAAAAACGAACAGGTAAATGGTTGGCAGAAGCATTAGGGAAGAATGAAGCTACCATTTCCCGTTGGTGTACAAACGAAACTCAACCTTCACCGGATACGCTTTTAGAAATAGCGAAAGTGCTGAATGTGGATATTAAGGAATTACTTGTTTCTTCAAAAGAGGCTAAGTAGCAAAGAATAACACGATTTAAAAAGGAACAAATCAATATGAAATAGAGAAACTTGATCTGCAAAGTCCCAACTTGGCAAATAAAAATTTCGAGAAATTGGCAACCTTATTCCCAAATTGCGTAACAGAGAGCGCCGAAGGTAAAGCAATAGACTTCGACCTGCTGAAACAGGAATTATACTTCACGCGGCATGGTTTTGTGCATAGGATAGAAAATAGGAAGTTAGTATAGCTATACTTTTTACTGTATACTTTTGTGGGAATAAAAAAGAATAAGCATATTTGCAAAACC
>JAISCL010000130.1 GCA_031265585.1 Tannerella sp.
CCGATTGCGACGTTGAATAAGATCAATCAGAAAAGTCGGAGTGCCGGTGCTGAACCAGTAATTATTAAACCGCTGGAACTGGAAGAAATTCATTGTCGAAAACGGATTGTAGATAGCCGTTTTTCCATCCCAGGTGTAACCGTTGTACCAATAACGGATTTGCTCCAGCGCTTTTTCTTTTGTCATTTCCAAATATTCGGCAGCGCTATTAATATATTCCGAAAAATGATTTTCCAGTTCTTCCTGCGTATATCCGCATATCGCTGCATATTCTTTCCGTAAAGTGATATCCTGCGGATTGTTCAGCGCCGAAAAAATTGACAGTCCCGAAAATTTCGATACGCCGGTAAGGAAAACAAACTGCAAATATTCATCAGAACTTTTCATTACCTGGTAGAAATCATGCACGTATGTTTTAATTGTTTCCAAATAAGAGTCGGTGAGATGAGCGGTAATCGGCTTGTCGTATTCGTCAATCAGTATGACTGCTTTTGTTTTGCCGCTTTGTTTATATAAAGATTTTATTAGCTCTTTAAAACAGTCTATTGCTGATTTTGCGTTTAAAGTAATATGATAATCTTCAGCAATACTTTTCAGTCCAAAGGACAGGCTTTCTTCCATTTTTTCCGGCGTCGAATGGTTTATTCCTGTCCAGTCGATTTTGATAACCGGATATTACTCCCAGTCCCATTTGTCGTAAATATAAAGACCTTCGAACAGGTCTTTCTGTCCTTTGAATAAGGCTTCGAGGGTGCTTACCAATAACGATTTCCCAAACCGGCGGGGACGCGATAGAAAATAAATCCTTCCGCCCGTAATCATCCGGTAGATGACTTCGGTTTTGTCCACATAAACACATTCGTTGTTTCGTAAATTCTCGAACGACTGTGTGTCTAATCCTAACTGTTGCATGACTTATATTTTATAATTACGAGATCGGTGCAAAGATAATAATTAATGATTAATAACCTGAGTTTTGGATAAGCATAATTTTAAGGTTGCCTGTTTGTCGGCTCGAAAGATACTTTACTGTGTGACTGCGGCGGGTTTAATCCCCGTTTACTTTCCGGGCGCATACCCGATGTTACTCCTTACTTGCACCGTATTCCGGGAGCAACCGGCTATCATAACGGCTATCATGAACAGGACTGGATTCGCGCCTGCAAAGAGTCGCCGGACAATGTAACTGTTCAGGCAGCAAAAAAACGATGAAATCATCAAAGATATCTGAAGTAGTTACGATTTTATTTCTTACTTTTGCGCAATAAATACCGTATATATGGAAACAGGATTATTTTCTACACTGATTGAAAGCTTTACATCATTTACATGGGAACAGGTCGTGATGATTGCAATAGGAGGTACATTGATCTATCTTGCGATTGCAAAAAAATATGAGCCGGCAATACTTCTGCCGATGGGTTTCGGTACGTTGCTGGTAAACATTCCGTTATCTTCGGCCATCGGGCCGGAAGGCGCATTGACGATCTTTTTCGATGCCGGTATAAAAACGGAAGTGTTCCCTTTATTGATTTTCATAGCGATTGGCGCTATGATTGATTTCAGCGCTCTTTTCCGAAATCCTCTGCTGCTCCTGTTCGGTGCGGCCGCCCAATTCGGAATTTTCTTCACGATATGCGTCGCTACCCTGTTCGGGTTTGACCTGAAAGAAGCCGCTTCCATCGGAATCATAGGAGCGGCCGACGGACCGACATCCATCTATGTGGCGTCAAAGTTTGCGGAGGATTTGCTGGGCCCGATATCGGTAGCCGCATATTCCTATATGGCGCTGGTTCCTATCATACAACCTCCCGTCATCAGAGCGTTAACAACAAAAAAAGAACGGACAATCCACATGACCGGCAACCGGAAGCCGGTCTCCAAAGTCACCTTAATACTCTTCCCTGTCCTTGTCACACTTGTTGCCGGTATCATAGCGCCAAGTTCGGTCTCCCTGATCGGATTCCTGATGTTCGGCAACCTGATCCACGAATGTGGCGTGCTGCAAAAGCTCTCCCTTTCCGCGCAAAATGAACTTTCCAGCCTTGTAACCATACTTCTCGGCCTCACGATTTCGTTTACGATGACCGCCGAACAGTTTATCAATATAAAAACACTCTATATCATCCTGCTCGGCCTGGTCGCCTTTATTATGGATACCGCGGGAGGTGTTATTTTTGCCAAGGTATTAAACATGTTTTTAAGTCAGAAATACAGGATAAACCCGATGGTTGGAGCAGCCGGCATCTCCGCATTCCCGATGTCCGCCAGGGTCATTCACCGCATGGGGCTGGAAGCCGATAATACGAATTACCTCTTAATGCCGGCCGTTAGCGCCAATGTATCCGGACAAATCGGTTCGGTCATTGCCGGAGGCCTGATTTTATCTTTAGTTCCTTATTTTTTATAATCATTGAGCGATGGAAATAAATACTTTTTATACAGCGTTAATAATTATGGGATTTGGTATGGCGGGAATATTTATATTCATGCTATTATTCGGCATTATCATCTATGCGTTACAAAAAATCTTCCCCTTCAAAGAAGAAGCGCAAACGAATGAAAATCCGTAAACACCTCCGCGTTTGAAAAATTATAATTGGACAGTTTGTCAAAAATACCTATCTTTGCCCCCCCCTTGGAACAAGCGTTTTTAGTATTTATCGTAATACAAGAATAAAGAATGAAAGTATTGAAATTCGGCGGGACATCCGTAGGTTCCGTGAATAGTATCCTGAGTGTTAAGAAAATAGTGGAGGCTGTTGATGAGCCGGTAATCGTTGTCGTATCCGCCCTCGGAGGCATAACCGATAAATTATTGTATACATCCCGGTTGGCGTCGGCAGGCAACAAGTCCTATAAAAAAGAATTTTCAGAGATCGTCATGCGCCACAAAGCTGTTGTCGAGGGCGTCATTCCCAAATCGAAACAGGCGCCGGTGATGAAAAAGGTACTGGACACGCTTGATGAGCTTGAGAATATCTACCGCGGCGTGTTCCTGATAAAAGACCTCTCGGCTAAAACTTCCGACACGATTGTGAGCTACGGCGAAAGGCTTTCGTCGGTCATCGTGTCGAACGTTATCAGGAATGTGAAACTGTATGATTCACGCCAGTTTATAAAAACGCACCGGCAGTTCAACAAGCATGTCGTCGATTTTGACCGGACCAACGAACTGATACGGGAAACGTTTAAACCCATGCCGAAAGTGGCGCTGGTGCCGGGATTCATTTCGTCGAGCATGGAAGACGGCGAGGTGACGAACCTCGGACGGGGCGGCTCGGACTATACGGCTTCTATTATTGCGGCGGCGCTCGAGGCGTCCATCCTCGAAATATGGACGGATGTGGACGGGTTCATGACGGCAGACCCGCGCGTGATAAACTCCGCTTACGTCATCGAACACCTGTCCTTTACCGAAGCCATGGAGCTTTGCAATTTCGGGGCGAAAGTCATTTATCCCCCGACCATCTACCCCGTTTTCCACAAGAATATACCGATCAAGGTATGCAACACGTTCAATCCGAAAGCTCCCGGCACTTACATCTCGAAGGAAACCGAGACGAAAAACGAAAAGAACGCGATTATAAAAGGCATCTCTTCCATCAACGACACCTGCCTCGTCACCGTGCAGGGACTGGGCATGGTGGGTGTAATCGGAGTCAATTACAGGATATTCCGCACGCTGGCGGAGAGCGGCATCAGCGTCTTTATGGTGTCGCAGGCAAGTTCTGAAAACAATACGACTTTTGCCGTAAAGAACGAGGATGCGGCCATCGCGGTGGAGGTTCTGAACCGGGAATTTGCGCCGGAACGTGCGCGGGGGGAAATTGAGGATATTGTTGCGGAAAAAGACCTTGCTACGGTTGCGATCGTGGGCGAGAATATGAAGCGGACGCCGGGCATAGCCGGAAAGCTTTTCGGTACGCTGGGACGCGCCGGCATCAGCGTGATTGCCTGTGCGCAGGGGGCTTCCGAGACGAATATATCGTTCGTCATCAAACTTGAATATCTTCGCAAGGCGCTGAACTCGATACACGATTCGTTTTTCCTTTCCGAATACAAGATGCTGAACCTGTTCCTGGTCGGCGTCGGAACCGTAGGCGGACACTTGCTGGAACAAATCAAGCTTCAGCAGAAGAAACTGATGACGCAAAACGGCGTGAAGCTGAACGTCGTCGGGATCGCCAATTCAAAACGCATGCTGATGCGCCGGGAGGGCCTGGACCTGAAAACCTGCCTCAGCGACCTTAGGGAGAAAGGCGCGGAATCGTCGCCCGCACTGCTCCGGGATGAAATCATCAAAATGAACATATTCAATTCCGTTTTTATCGACTGCACGTCCAGCGAAAAAATTGCGGGACTGTACGAGACGTTGCTCAATAAAAACATTTCGATCGTAGCGGCAAACAAAATAGCGGCATCTTCGTCGTACAAGAATTATCAGCTGCTGAAGGAAACGGCGCGCAAACGCGGGATAAAATTCCTGTTTGAAACGAACGTAGGAGCCGGACTTCCGATCATCAACACGATGAACGACCTGATAAACAGCGGCGACCATATCCTGAAACTGGAAGCGGTGCTGTCCGGCTCGCTGAACTTTATTTTTAACACGATAAGCCGGGATATTCCGTTGAGCAAAGCGATAAAAATGGCCGTCGACGCCAAGTATGCCGAACCTGACCCGCGTATCGACCTGAGCGGCAAGGATGTTTTGCGCAAACTGGTCATCCTCGCACGCGAAGCCGGATACCCGGTCGAACAGAAAGACGTCCGGACAAACCTGTTCGTTCCGCAAAAGTATTTCAAAGGTTCGCTGGACGATTTCTGGAAACAGGTCGTAGCGCTTGATGCGGAATTTGAGGAAAAACGCAAGAAACTGGCGGCTCAGGACAAGCGCCTGCGTATCGTGGCGAGCATGAACAGCGGCGAGTGCGAACTCGGACTGATGGAAGTCGGAAGCCATCACCCGTTCTACGAACTGGAAGGCAGCAACAATATCATCATGATTTCAACAGAACGTTACCACGATTACCCGATGATCATCAAAGGCTACGGAGCCGGGGCCGACGTCACGGCAGCCGGCGTTTTTGCCGACATCATTTCGATAGCAAACATCCGGTGAGCTTTAAGCCCGCCGGTAGCACCGGATTACGGCAAGCCGTTCCCCGGCAATAATTCATAATTTATAATTCATAATTCAAAAATGCAATATTACAGTACAAACAAACAGGCATCCCCGGCCAATCTAGAGGAGGTTGTAATAAAAAGTCTCGCCGGCGACAAAGGGCTTTACATGCCGGAGCGTATTCCCGTTATTGACCGGAGCGTCATTGCAGCGATGAAAGACAAATCATTTCAGGAGATAGCGGATCTTGTCGCGCAGGCATTTTTCGGAGAGGACATGGAACCGCAGGCGCTTGTGGAGATTGTCAGTGAGACGCTGTCGTTCGAAACGCCTGTCGTTCACGTAAACGATAACATTTACAGTCTGGAACTATTCCACGGGCCGACCCTCGCGTTTAAAGACGTCGGCGCACGTTTCATGGCGCGCGTATTGAGTTACTTCATCCTCCGCAGGGGTTTGAACCGCGAGGTGAACGTGCTTGTCGCCACGTCCGGCGATACGGGAGGCGCCGTTGCAAACGGTTTCCTGGGCGTTCCGGGAATAAACGTGTTCGTGCTCTATCCGAAAGGGAAGGTAAGCCCGATACAGGAATGTCAGTTTACGACGCTCGGGAAAAACATCACCGCACTGGAAATAGACGGGACGTTCGACGACTGCCAGGCACTGGTGAAAGCCGCATTCGTCGACGACACGCTGAACGAATACATGCAGCTGACGTCCGCCAATTCAATTAACGTCGCCCGATTCCTGCCGCAATCCTTTTATTATTTCAATGCTTATGCGCAGTTAGGCCGGGCCGGAAAAGCCGACGACCTCATCGTCTGCGTGCCGAGCGGCAATTTCGGAAACATAACCGCCGGACTTTTCGCCTTCAAAATGGGACTTCCCGTAAAGCATTTCATCGCGGCAAACAACCGTAATGATGTTTTCTTCGAATATCTCCGGACGGGAACGTACAATCCGCACCCGTCGGTAGAAACGTATGCGAACGCAATGGACGTCGGCAATCCGAGCAATTTTGCGCGCATCCTCGATCTGTTCGGTAACAGCCACGAACAGATCGCCTCCCTGATCTCCGGCTACAGATACACTAACGAACAGATCGCCGCCACCATGCGCAACGCCTGCAATCTACACCAGTATCTATTAGACCCGCACGGCGCCTGCGGCTACCAGGCCCTCGCCGACTACGGACTGAAACCCGCAGAAACAGGCCTGTTCCTCGAAACAGCTCATCCTGCCAAATTCAAAGAGACAGTCGACCGAATTCTCCATTCCGACATTGAAATCCCGGCAAAGCTTCAGGAATTTATGAAAGGCAAGAAAAAAAGCATCGCACTCGGAAAGGGGTTCGAAGGCTTTCGGAATTTTTTGATGGATTTTTGATGAAAGAGAATAATCACAAAATTAGGGATAATAGACAAAAGTGTTGCTGAAAGTAGTTATAACTATCTAATTTACATAATTTTGCGAGCAAAAAGCAGTATGAATAAAAAATCTGCATTTATTGCGGCAGCAAAATC
>JAISCL010000351.1 GCA_031265585.1 Tannerella sp.
AAAATTTGTACTTTTGCCCATGATTGTTTTTATTGTGTAGTGACTACAAAGATAATCATGGGAGCGAATTTCTACAAAAAAGAAGTTCGCTCTATTTTTTTACCGGACAGTAGTGAAAAGTAATAGCAAATTATCTGCTGTTATAAATTTTATTTGTACGTTTGCAACGTCATACCAATTGTATGGCACGATGACACACTAAGCAGTTATTAAAATTAATATATGAAAGACAAGGGTACGGAAAAATGAAACATATTCGGATTCTTTCAATTTGATTGGATTCCAATATCTTGGAGGAACATTCTCTTTTAAAATAGTGCCAAACACGAATAAAAATTACGTTGTAGCAGAACCGTATTGGGATAAAACTCTTGAGAAATGGGTATATCCTGAGATTATGCTTCTGCTTAAAGCAGGCGAGTATGAGTTGTATCAAGGACAATTCATGTCAAATGAATTAACAGTCAAATTCCCTGTCCATGAATGTGATGAATAATGAAGTAAACACTTAGCTTGCCAAAATTATCTGTCTTTCTTTTGCCGATTTTTGTCTTCCATCTCCATTTGTGCTATCCGATGACGCAGTTCTTTTGCTTCTCTCTTTGCGGCCAGCCAGCTGTTGTCGGCCTGTTCAAGCGCCTGTTTTTTTTCTTCCAGTTTCTTTTTCATTCCTTCTGCAAACCGTTCCATATTGCTTATTCTCTTCGCATACTTTTTATTCAGTACCGCAATAGCCATATCATTTTCACGCTTCAGGTTTACATTCAGGCATTGCATTTCCCGTTCTTTCTTTTCCAGCAACTTTATTTTCTCCCGCAGAGATTCATTTTCTTCGCGCAGCCGTTTCCGGTTTGATATCCAGTGCCATATTCTTATGTTCATCATGTTCTTTCAATAATCATTTTCGTTTCAGTGTACAAAGATAACATTTCCTTCAAAAAACGGAACAAAAGCGCTGCAAAGTAAGCGGGCTTATTTTGCATTGTTCCCGATTTGCACTACATTTGTGCCGCAAAACAAAGATATTATGGGTTTTCTACGAATAACCTCCACACGGGAAACAGATGAGGAGTTACTGGCGTTGTACCGGAATAGCGGCAGGGCGGACTATTTCGGCAGGCTGTATGACCGCTATATACCGCTGGTTTATGGTTTGTGCCTTAAATACCTGAAAGATGAAGAGGAGGCGCAGGATGCTGTTATGCAACTTTTTGAGGATCTGGTTCCGAAGGTGTTGAAACATGATATTCACACTTTCCGTACGTGGCTGTATACCGTATCAAGAAACCATTGTATGCAGATTTTGCGTCATAAGGAACATGCGGTGCAGGTAGAATTTAAGTCCGGTTTTATGGAGTCGGATGATGTTTTATATCTATTAGATGAAGAGGATGATAACAGCGAGCGTATACAGGCACTGCAACACTGTATGGAAAAACTGCCTGAACAGCAGCGCGTGTCTATTATTTATTTCTTTCATGACGGATTATCGTATGCGGATATCGTTGATACGACAGGATATCCGCTTGCCAGGGTTAAAAGTTATATCCAGAACGGGAAACGGAATTTGAAGATTTGTATAGAGAAAGCATGTAATATCGAATGAAACTGACAGCGTATATACAGGGTGAGCGGCACGGAAAAGAGGCAAACCGTATCGAACGTAAAGCGATGCGGGATCCTTTTCTGCAGGATGCCATTGATGGCTTTGATGCCATCGGGGACAGCCATGCGGAACGCATAGCGGATATGCGTCGCCGCTTGTCACAAAAAACCGTTCACACGAATCACCGGATGGCTTATGCAGTTATTGCGGCGGCGCTTTTAACCGGTATTATTGCAGGCGGTTATTTTATATTTAACAGGAATACGGGCGATTTTGTGGCAAAGAGTGAGGCGCCTGCAAATGAGGTTGCGTTTGACGAACAGCCGGCCGCAAGAGAAGAACTTCCGGAGGCCGCTCCCGAATTGCCGGATCGGGAAGATGCCGGTACGCGGCAATCACCGGATCATCATCACGAAGATGCTGCCGAAACCGAACCATATGCCGGGGCAATTATTCCGGAAAGCAAGAAAATTTCTCCGGAGAAAGAGGCGGAAGAGGCAGAAGATGCGGTTGAAATAACGCCTGAAACGGCTGTCGAAGATGAATTGCCGGTTCAGGAAAAAGCGGACGCCGAACAATCTCCGGAGGAGGCCGGTGAAAATATAAATGAGCCGGAACAGAGCGGGAACGCATCCGAACCGGAAAAGGCCCGCGCATTGAATGATGCTGCAGTGAGAGGGTATGGAACGGTAAAGTCTGCAACCGAAAGGGAAAGGAGGAAGCCGGTGCGCCTGGAGACGCCGGAACCGAAAACCGGCTGGAAAGCCTACCGGAAATACCTGAAAGAGGCGCTTCGGCGGCCTTCCGACGAGGACTGTTCCGGATCAAAAGGTACGGTCGAGGTGACATTCCATATCGACAGGGAGGGTGTTCCATACGATTTTGTGATTGGGAAATCAGTATGTCCCTCGGCGGATACCGAAGCCATACGTCTCGTAAAAGAGGGCAGTCTGTGGACTTGCGAAAGCTACAGGCGCATGAAGGTGGAAGTTAAATTCTGACTCCCTGTCATTCTTTTTGTGCAGCGTCAAAACGTATGTGCAGGGCGACGATCTCGGAATGTGTGCCGATCCGGTAAGGAGGCCCTGCAATGCCTACGCCTGATGAGACAAAAAACTGCGTGCCGCCTTTCCGGTAATATCCGTACGGACATTCATAGATAAGGTGCAGTACAAGGGAATAGGGCCATACCTGTCCGTTATGCGTATGCCCGTGCAATCCCAGATCGGCGCGGTTCATGGCGATTTCATTGAGTCTGTTGGGCTGATGATCCAGTACAATCAGCGGTTTCAGCGTATCTACCTGCTGCATCAGCGTCTTCAGGGACGCACGGTTCCTGCGGTTAATATAATCATCACGTCCTATCAGGTAGAAAGTGGAATCGGGACTGGCTACCGAGTCAACCAGCAGTGTGATGCCTGCTTTTTCAATCCATTTTAACGTGGCAAACCGGTTGGCGCGGTATTCATGATTACCCAGCACCATGTATACACCGAGCGGAGCTTTCAGCTGCTGCAGATCTTCCTCGATATGTTCTTTTTCCGCCAGGCGCGTTTCATAGTCAATGATATCGCCGACGATAAGAATGATGTCCGGATTTTGCTCGTTGCAAAGCTGTACGATATGCTGTACCTGTTTTTTCCGTATCATCTCCCCGATGTGCCAGTCGGCTGTCATGACGATGTTAAGGCTGTCCCGTCCTTCCACGTTCTTGGGAATTGTTGTGTAGACATGCTGAACGGAAGGGTAGCGGACATTGCGGTATCCGAATATCATCAGGCAGGTGATGCCCGCCGTCATAATGAAAAACAGTACGATTTTCGTTTTATCCCAATACAGGTTTACAAACACAGGATACCATGCCCACTGTTTATTGACGAGATGGAACAGTTCCAGTACCAGCAGGGCGATTGTGATATACAGCGAAGCAATGTACCAGGTATTGCAAACCAGCATCAGGGCGATGAATATATCGTCCGGAAGATAGTCATGAAACAGGTAACCGGTGAAAAATATTAATATTTCAAGCACTAAAGCCAGCACAAACGGAACCTGCCACCTCTTCTTTTTAGGAAGCGCCTGATGACCCCGCCACAAAATATAGGAACTGAATAGAATCTGTCCGAAAATAGACTGCAGAAATACTTTCATGTTCTAACCGGTTTAATAACTACTTCTTTGTTCAACTCACAGAAATAATACTTTCAAGCATTTATGCTGCAAATATATTAAATCTTTTTATTTTTCGGAAAGGAGCATTCGAAAACTGCCATTTCGCTGCACGTACCGATGCGGAAAGGCGGCCCCCAGAGGGCAAATCCCGATGATACGTAGAAGTTTGTGCTGCCGCGCTTCTCGTAGCCGTAGCTTATGTCAAACAGGTAGCCGGTCAGCAGCGACAGGGGAAAGACCTGTCCGTCGTGCGTATGACCGCTGAATTGCAGATCCACGGCTCCGGTAGCTTCTACCTCATCCAGTCCGTAAGGCTGATGGTCGATCAGGACGGACGGACGGGACTTGTCGACTAATCCGGCCAGGTCGCGGACGGACAGGCGGTTCCGGTTTTGCCTGTCGTCCCGTCCGATCAACTGAAGGCCGCAGGGAAGCGTCACAATCGAATCTCTCAGCAGTTTGATCTGCGTTTTGCCGATCAACCCGGCGCACGCTTCGATTCCGCTTATATACTCGTGGTTGCCCGGCACCATGTAGATGCCCATCGGCGCCCGGAGGCGGTTCAGTTCCCGGTCCATCTTTTGGTCGATGACGGGTATCACGCTGTTGTCGATCAGGTCGCCTCCGATCAGGATCAGATCCGGCTTTTCCGCATTGATGCGGTCAACGTCTTTTTTCAGCTTCTCCAGGCCGGTTCCCAGTCCGAGATGCCAGTCGCTTATCGCCACAATTTTCAGCCGGTCCCGGTCTGTTAGCGGCTTGTCGATCCGTATGTCGAGAACCTGCCTTTCGGGATGCTGGTAGCGGATATATCCGTAAATCAGCAGGCCGGAAGTCAGCAGCAGCGATATCGCGAATCCATACTGGAACGAACTGCAGAAGATTTTCACAAGATTGGTGACGGCAAGGAAAATCACCATGTATAACGTAAACACAAGCCATCCCGAGCCGATGTGGAACATGACCTGCCCGACGGAAAAAGGTATGTGCCTGGAACTGCGGAGCGCAAATACGACAAGAAGCATCAGCGCTCCCATCCAGTAGATCAGGCCGTACCCCCACTTAAAAACCAAAGATATCTGTCCAAGGGCCTGTAGCCCCCGGACAAATATGTACAGGTTACCGAGCAGGTAACTTACCAACAGTGCAATGAATACTACCGGCATTGTTATTTCGCGGGATATCCGACCGGGTTGTTAAGCATCAGGTATTGCCTGTCCGTCAACTGGAGCGCTTTCGCAAGCCCGTCCCGGTCCATCGTGGCGCGGGGCACGGTTGCCAGGCCGGCGGCCGAACAGAA
>JAISCL010000022.1 GCA_031265585.1 Tannerella sp.
TACAGGCATTACAACAGCAACAGGTTTATCCCGCTTGCTTGAGGGAGAATTATCGCATGATAAAATAAGCCGTTTGCTGTCGGGACATGACTTTACGTCAAAAGATTTATGGCAGCATGTAAAGCCGCCGGTTCGGATGCATGAAACGGAGGATACGTGTTTGATATTTGACGATACGATAATCGGCAAGCCATACAAAGAATATCAGGCAAACGACATTGCCGGTACACTCACAGATGTGCTTGCAGACCTGAATCTGAAGGCAAAATCTTCTGTTGAAAGAGGTATTTATCAGACAGAAAAAACACTGTTAAAAAATAGCATTTGACCTGTAATTAAAATCATTAATATAAAAATAAATTCTTATGAAAAAGAGAACCATATTTATTTTTTCAGTATATCTGTTATGGGTGACAGAGGTTTTTTCCCAGGCTGTAAAAGTTTGTGGAAAGTTAGTGGATGACAGGGCGTCGGCGGTCGAATTTGCCAATGTGGCGCTTAAATCCGCCGACAAATTCTATGGGACGGCTTCCGACGAAGATGGCTATTTTGAAATACAGGCTTGCCGGGGGATTATACGATGAAAATCTCAAAGATTGGCTATAAACCATACGAAAAGGTGATTCCGCTGGAAACGGACATCCGACTC
Organism: Tannerella sp.; assembly: GCA_031265585.1. GTDB lineage: Bacteria > Bacteroidota > Bacteroidia > Bacteroidales > Tannerellaceae > Tannerella. Next base: position 650 of record JAISCL010000022.1, read on the forward strand.
GGGGAAATCCGCATGGAGGAACTGACCGTGGAAATCAGCGAAGTAGTAGTCAAAGCGCAGCGGATTGTCCGGAAAGTCGAGAACCGCAGTGTCGAACATACGACCGAAGAAGCAGACTTTTCGACGGTGAACAGGCGCATACAAAGCGCTTCGGAAATGTCGGGGTCCAGCCATACCGGTCGTGTGCACACAGGCGGCGTCTACGATTTGAAGCATAACCAAAGCATCGGACTGGAGGCCGACTATTCCCGCGACCTGCGCAAGAACAGAAGCCTTACGGATTTGACGGAGACGGCGGATGCAAACCGCACCGATATTGCAAGCCTGTACAGCGGGAAAAATACAAGGGACAACTGTTCGGCTTCGGCGAACTATCTCCTGCCGCTGGATTCTTTGGGGTCGCTGTTCAAAATCCTGCTGGACTATCATCACAATGAAGCGGACAACGGCCAGGATTACCATTCGGCGTTCTGCGGATTTGCGAATTACGATTCCATCTACCGGAGCAATATATTCACGCAAAATGACCTGTACGCCGCAAACGCCGACCTTTCATTCCGCCTGAACGATCATACGACGCTCGAAACCGGATTGAAATATACGCGAAACGAAATGAACAGCGAGACACTGTTTGAGTACCTGACCGGAACGGCATGGCACGAAAACCGTCCGTATTCCTCCCGAAACGAGTTCACAGAAGACGTCGCCGCCATTTATGCCTCGCTCTCTTCGCGCATTCAAAAGATCAGTTAGTTGCCCTGGGACTGTTCAACCGCTATCACCTGACCGTGGGCATGTTCGTCTTTTCCCGTAAAGGAGGTTGTTTTCTCTTTCTTTTTTTGCAGTCTGCGATTTTTTCTATAACTTGCCACCGTTTATATTGATTGATCTGTTATGAAATGGCTATTAATATTTTCATCTATATGTGTCTTTCATATTACCCTCTTCGCCCAAAACTACAGGTTTCATCATTTGGGTATAGAAGACGGACTGTCCCAGGTGACTATTAATGACATTTACCAGGACGAGCTTGGTATGATGTGGTTTGGTACACGTGACGGGCTGAACAGGTATAACGGAAATGAAATCACCGTATTCAAGCCTGTCCCCAATGACAATACATCACTCTCCCACTCCTCCGTGAAAAGAATTACGGGAGACGGCAACGGCAATCTCTATCTGCAAACATCCGGCAATATAATCCTCTTTGATCTGAAAAAAGAATCTTTCAAAGAACTGTTTCCGGAAAGCAATGCGGTAATATGTCCCGGCAAAAAGGGTCTCCGGATATTTTCAAAAAACACATTATATCTTTACGACAGCCGGGCGGATCAGATAAAACCGTATCATACCTTTCAACAGCAACTGGCCTATGTCACTTCCTTATGCGAGACTTCCGACAGTGTCTGCTGGATTGGAACTTCAGACGGCCTGTATGCGATTGATACGAACCTGACCGTTCATACCCATTTGCCCGGCTCTGTGATAAAAGATATTTATGAAGACAGGAACAGGAATATCTGGATCTGCACCTCTGATAAAGGGCTGTTTAAATATCAGCGAAACGGAGACTTCATAAATTACCGGCATGATCCGGATGATAAAAATTCGCTGGTAAACGATCATGTCAGAACCGTCTGTGAAGACAACACGGGCAATTTATGGATCGGTTCTCCATTTGGCCTGAGCTGTTTCAGGAAACAAAAGAATGAATTTCAAACCTACCCCGTACCTTCGGAAAATTCACTAAATTCCCAGTCGGTTACCAGGCTTTATAAGGACAGGCAGGGCACCGTCTGGATCGGCACCTATTTCAGGGGAATAAAATACCTGAATCCGGAAACGGAGCCTTTCAGCTATTATTATCCACGGGAAGGAGGCCTGCCCTACTCCATTGTCGGAAAATTTTCAGAAGACAGAGACGGCATGATCTGGATATGTACGGAAGGAGGCGGCATTGCGTCCTTTGATCCCCGGACGGAAAAATTTGAATCATTCAAGTTACGGGGTAATAATTTTAAATCAATCGTCTACGATCCGAAAGAACACTGCTTGTGGCTGGGAACTCATATCTCCTTCCTGGTCAGGTTTGATATTGCGGCTAAAACAAGTAAGGTGTATGACGGTTATGAGAAAAAATTCGGAGAAACGATCCGGGCGCTGTGCCTTTATAAGGAAAAGATACTGATCGGAAGCGCTTCCGGCATCTCATTATTTGACCCGTCAACAGAAGAAACCGTACCTTTCATTGAAAAAACGGTTCATTACCAGGTAACGGCCATGATGATTGATTCCGGACAAAGGCTGTGGATAGGTTCGGCAATAAACGGCCTGGACTGCCTGGATCCGACAACGATGAAACTGTCGCACTATAAACACCGGAAAGACGACCCGGGAAGTATCAGCTCCAATAACATCAATGTAATTTTCGAAGATCACAAACAGCAGATCTGGATCGGGACAAACGGATTCGGCCTCAATTTATACAAGCCGGAAAGGGATCATTTCACCCGGTATACAAAAAGCGACAACGGGCTTGTAGACAACAATATTATTGCTCTCTCGGAAACAAAAACAGGCAATCTGCTGATCGGTACCGGTTCCGGCCTGTCGAGTTATTCCTTTCATAACGGACAGGTCAAAAACTGTCAGCACAAAAACGGATTCCCCCTGATAACAATCAATGAAAACAGCCTCTTTGTTTCGTCCGCGGGCATGATCTATATCGGAGGAGTTACCGGCATGATCCTGTTAAAAGAAGAAAATCTCAACTCCGTCTCTAAAGCATCGAGCCTGCAATTCACAAAATTATATGTCAATAATCACGAAGTAAAACAGGGAGACAACACCGGAATCCTGGACTACACATTATCCTATACGGATAAAATCAGGATAAATCCAACCTTTTCCGTTTTTTCCATTGAGTTCGCGACGGACAATTACCTCACGTCAGACCCGGAAGATGTAGAGTACCGTTTGAACGGGTATGAATCCCAATGGATGAATGTAAAATTCGGCCGGATACTGACTTACACAAACTTAAATCCGGGAAATTATACATTGAAGTTAAGATTGAAAAGCGCGCCCGAAATAACAAAATCGCTGACAATAATCATTCCTCCCCCATTTTATAAAAGTCCTGCCGCGTACATTCTGTATATACTTGTTTTCACCGGACTCCTTTACTGGATCATCAGGCAGGCCAGGATGCGCTTTTACCTGAAAACATCACTTGAGTTCGAAAAAAGAGAAAAGGAGAAAAACGAAGAACTGACCCAGTCAAAACTCCGCTTCTTTACAAATATTTCCCACGAAATAAGAACACCCATTACCCTGATCATGGGACAGACAGACCATCTGCTCCAGTCACACAGGATTCATCCTTCCATCTACAGCAAGATCCTGAACATTCATGAAAATGCATCCAGCCTGAACAGACTGATCAGTGAACTGCTCGACTTCCGGAAGCAGGAGCTGGGACATTTGAAACTGAAAATAGCACAGATCAATTTTATTGATTTCCTGAAGGAAACACACATTATATTCAACGACTATGCCATAAACAGGAACATTTCATTTGACTTTCACGCTGCTGTAAACAAGATCCCCCTGTGGATTGATACCGGACAGATGCAGAAAGTCATCAACAATTTGCTTTCCAATGCCTTTAAATTCACTCCCGAAGGAGGCCGCATCACCCTTTCGGTCGAAGAAAACGATAGTGAAATAACTTTCTCCGTAAAGGATACGGGAAAAGGCATACCGCCGGATAAAATCCGGTTCATCTTTGACCGTTTCTATCAGACAGGGAAAAACGACAATACCACGGGAACAGGCATTGGCCTGGCCCTTTCAAAAGGCATTGTCACCGCACATGCCGGCCGGATACGTGTAGAAAGCGAAACAGGGAAGGGATCCGTTTTTACCGTTACGCTAAAAAAGGGAGACGCCCATTTTGCCCCGGATATCATCCGCATCGAAAACAGGATCGAACCCTGTATCCATGAATTGAAGAATCCGGATAACAGTTTTGTGGAAGAAGTAAAAAAATCGCAGCAGAAAGCCGGGTCGGAACAGTCAACCCTGCTGATTGTGGAGGACAACAAAGAGGTAAGGGAGTTCTTGAGGGAAATTTTCAGTCCGGTCTATAAAACCGAAGTAGCGGCGGATGGCCCGGAAGGCCTGGAAAAGGTCCGGAATTTACAGCCCGACATTGTGATAAGCGACATTATGATGCCCGGAATGTCAGGCATGGAGCTGTGTGAAAAAATAAAGAATAACCTGGAAACATGTCATATCCCGGTTATCCTCCTTACGGCAAAAACAGCGATAGAACACAAACTTCAGGGATGGAGAACAGGAGCCGACGATTACATTACCAAACCTTTTGACCTGAAACTGTTAATCATCAGATGCAACAATCTTGTCAATTCAAGAAAGCTGCTACAGAAAAAATACATCCATCAGACAGACACATCTACTCAGCAGGTAGCCACAACAGCTATCGACAAAAATTTCATTGACAGGGCCACTGAAACAGTTGAAAAAAACATGAACAGTCCGGATTTTAACATGGACCTGTTCGCCCGCCGGTTAGGGCTGGGACGTACCACGCTGTTCAACAAGCTGAGAGGCATCACAGGACTCACGCCCAACAGCTTCATTACGAATATCAGGCTGAAAAAGGCGGCGAACCTGTTACTGAACAATCCGGAAATGAACATCAGCGAAATTGCCTATTCCACCGGATTCGGCAGCCCCGGATATTTCAATAAATGCTTTAAGAATTTATTCGGATACACGCCCGTAGATTTCAGAAAAAGGAACAAAAACAGCGCCTCCGGATAAGTAAAGCTATTTTGCGGACAGGCGGTGTTATTTATATTTCACGCGGTTCGTTATAGAATTGAAAAACATTCCGTTTTTTTTCTTTTTTTAGTCCAAATCGTAATAAAATAGAAGAAATTGTTAATTTGTCACCTAAAAAATGCCTCCGATTACGATTTGGCAGATAATATTTTGTTGATTTGTCATATTATTTGTTTTTTCCAGTATATCTTTGTCATTGTTTTTTCAAGTATCATCAAAGAGCAGGATAATAATTTAAAATTAACAAAGAATGATACACAAATCACTTCCCGTTGCATATTCCGAAGACAGCCAAATCGCTGCCAGCCTGTCGTGCACTGCGAATTTTGCGGAAGGAAAGAAGTGCAGTCATTCTATATGCAGCAGTTTATGTACCGTATTTCATACATTATATATATGTAGCCGTACCGGATCTGTTCCGGCGCGTTTTTTTTACAGTCCGGCAGAAAGCAATCCATGGATTTTAAATTATAGCACACCGGACAACTCCATCACTGAAAATCACACCTGCTTTTATTCAATAGATTTTAGCCAAAACGTTTCCGGCTTTAGCCGGAACACTTCAGGCTTTAGCCAAAACACTTCCGGCTTTAGCCAAAACGTTTCCGGCTTTAGCCAAAATGTTTCAGGCTTTAGCCAAAACGTTTCAGGCTTTAGCCAAAACACTTCAGGCTTTAGCCAAAACGTTTCCGGCTTTAACCAAAATACTTCAGGCTTTAGCCAAAATGTTACAGACCTTAGCCCGCAGGTTATGGATTTCAGCTCATACACTGTAGGTAATGTATCAGGCGTCCCGGGCCATGTCTCCGAAGTCTCCGGCAATAGCCTGTCAGCAAATGGATTTTCACAAACAATAAATATTAACACCTCAAAAACTAATTATGAGTACTGATTATTTGCCCTCAAACGACAGGATTTTTCTTGAATGGGAAACAAATTTTTTAAACTACCTGATGACGTCTTTAACGCGGTTTGGCTTTCCGCAAACGGAGGCCACGAAACTATCTTCCCTGAGTGAATCTTTCAGAAACAAGCTCAATACGGCAGAAAACCCTGCCACGCGCACAAAAGTGGCGATAGAAGTGAAGAATAAAGCCCGCAAGGAACTCGAATCCACTTTGCGAGTAGATGTAAAGGGATACTTAACGTACAACCCTGCTGTGAACGATGATGACCGCACGGCCATGGGCCTGCCCATTCACAAGACTACGCACACTCGGTCGCCTGTCGCTAAGACCTACCCGGATTTTGATATTGACAGCAGCGTGATTCGCTGGCTTAAAATCCACTTCTTTGACCAGGGGAAAAAGAAATCAAAAGCGAAACCGGCAGGACAGCGCGGCGCCGTCATACGCTGGGTAATCAGCGCCACGCCGATCGTTGATATAGCCGATCTGACCAATTACGCATTTGATTCGCGCACACCTTTTACCCTTGAATTTCAGGGACACGAACGCGGCCTGACCGTGTATTTCTGCCTCTGCTGGGAGAATACACGCGGCGAACGGGGGCCGTGGAGCGAAATACAAAGTGCGATCATTCCATGACAGTGCCGGCCGGTCGGAAGCGCCCCGGCAGCCATACTGAAGCGGATTTTCTTCAAGTGTATTATTTTACCCTTATTTTGTACTATTTTTTCCGGGGACATAAAAATAGAACCATATATTTGCCGTCCCAACAGGGTAAGACTTACGGAAAGAACAGAAACGCATACAGTAAACTTATTAAGCCCATACTGTAAAATTATTATAGAGATTTTTTAAACCATACAGTTAAAACAATTTTTTTAAAAACTTTAGAACTTATCTTCGTATGAAAAAAGTGAACAAAATGCTGCCTCTTCCACCATTACGGTTTTTGATCATGCTGGTGTGTATTTTAGGCTTACATTCCGGGGGTCGAGTTTATGGCCAGGCCAAAATCGTCACCGGAAGTGTTATTGACGAAAATGAAGATCCTCTCCCGGGAGTTAATATTTCCATTAAAGGCACCTCCCTGGGGATAATGACGGATTTGGACGGAAAATTCGGCTTAAATGTCCCGAATGCGAACGCCGTCCTGTCTTTTTCCTACATTGGATACCTGACACAGGAAATAATCGTGGGAACTCAAACAGAAATTAATATCCAGTTAAAAGAAGATACCCAAAAACTGGAAGAAGTCGTTGTAGTCGGTTACGGCACGCAGAAAAAGGTAAATATGACCGGATCTGTTTCCGCCGTCAAGGTAGATGAAAAAATCACAAGCCGTTCGTTACCCAACGTATCTTCCGGCCTCCAGGGACTCGTTCCGGGATTACAGGTCACAAATACGACAAGCATGGCCGGTAAGGACGAAGCGACTCTCATGATACGCGGATTCGGTTCCGTGAACGGAACGAGTCCCCTGGTTGTTGTGGACGGTATGCCGGATGTCGATATTAACAGGATCAACTTCCAGGACGTAGAATCCATATCAATATTAAAAGATGCGGCATCTGCCTCCGTATACGGATCCCGTGCATCCAACGGCGTTGTTTTGATCACAACGCGTTCCGGGGCGGGAGAAAACAGGACAAAAATAGAATTTAACGCATCCTGTGCCGTAGAACGTCCAACCCAGTCGTACGATTTTATGGATGACTACCCAAGGGCGCTGACTTTGCATCAGTTTGCCGCTGCCGCTTCCACCAAGCGCGAGAGTTACAATTTCAAGGACGGCACGATTGACCAGTGGCTGGCACTGGGAATGATTGACCCCTACCGTTATCCGAACACGAATATCTACAATACATTCATGCGTGACGGCAAACTGCAGAACTACACCGTCTCCGCATCGGGAGGATCCGACAGGTCAAACTTCTACATATCCGCAGGAATGATGGACAAGCAGGGCGTACAGATCAACAATAACTTTGAACGCTACAACACGCGCTTCAATATGGATTACAAACTGCTGAACAGCCTGAAAACCGGCATCCGCTTTGACGGCAACTGGTCCGAATTTACATTCAGCGGCTATGCGGACGGCATAACGGATAACAGTACCAGCAATTCAGGCGGTGGAGACATGCAATACGCCATTTCCGGGATCCTTCCGTATGATCCCGTAACAGGAAGATATGGAGGAGTCATGGCTTACGGTGAAGATCTTCAGGCTTACAACCCGTACGCCTTCTTTTCCAAAGGACACATGCCCAAACAGACAAGACAGGAACTCAACGGAAGCATGTATCTGGAATGGAATATGTTCAAAGGCTTTACGGCGCATGTCGACTATTCATTAAGGTATACGGACTATTTCCAGAAAACTGCCTACATCCCGGCGAGGGCCTATAATTTCCAGACAGGAGAAGATATCGGACGTGAATACGTAGGAAGCAACGCCGGCGTAAGTGATAACCAGACAACGTTCTACAAAACACAGTTAAACGGACGGTTAAATTACAATACGGTTATTGCTCAAAATCATGACCTCGGCGCCATGTTCACATACAGCGAAGAATACTGGCATTCCCGTTCCAACGGAGCGTCCCGTAATGACAGGCTGCATCCGAGCATAACCGAAATCAACGGCTCGCTAACGAATGTACTGAGCAACAGCGGAAGCTCCTACAGTGAAGGATTACGCTCCTACGTAGGACGGCTCAACTATTCGGGTTATGATAAATACCTGTTGGAACTCAGCTTCCGCATAGACGGCTCATCACGCTTTTACAAAGGCTCACAGTACGGATTCTTCCCGTCCGTATCTGCCGGATGGCGGTTTACCGAAGAATCCTTTATGAAACCCCTTACCGGCCCATGGCTCAAAAGCGGGAAAATTCGCGGCTCGTGGGGACAGGTAGGATATAATCAGGGCGTCGGACGTACCGAACAGCAAGAATTGCTGTCTACGCAAAACTATTATTCCACACAGGTGATTTCAGGATTTGTAAATGAAAAAATGATAAACCGCGACCTGTCATGGGAAACGACAACATTCGTAAACGTAGCGCTGGATCTGAGCTTCCTGAATGGCCGGTTAATGTCCGAAATAGAATACTATGACCGCCTGACTTCCGACATGATCAGGCCATCCGAAATATCCATGCTGCTGTCAGCCGCCTACGACGCTCCCAACGTAAACATCGGAAGCCTGCGAAACCGGGGCGTGGATTTTAACCTTACCTGGAGAGATAACATAAAGGATTTCGGATATTCGGTAAACCTGAACGGGGCATTTAACAAAAACAGGCTGGAAAAATGGAATGAACTGCTTACAAGAACTTATACGCACAGCAGCCTGCCGGTCTTCCTGAACATGCCCTACCATTATTTATATACATACGAAAACGCAGGGATCGCACAAAGCTGGACGGACATCTATAATAACACGCCACAAGGCATATCTCCCGGTGATGTGATCAGGAAAGACCTGAACGGAGACGGCATCATAGATGACAAAGACCTGAAAGCATATCCCAAAACACAGCGTGACAATCCGACCTTAACGTTTGGGATCACACTGTCTGCAAACTGGAAAGGCTTTGATATTGCAGGACTGTTTAACGGTGCAACAGGGCGAAAAGACTACTGGTATACGGATTTTAATAAAACAAGCGTACCGGACAAACGCTACGCCTTCACCTGGGATCACTGGAACAAACCCTGGTCACTGGAAAACAGAGATACCGACTGGCCGCGCCTGTCAACCGCTTCTTCTACCTCCAACAATTCTTTCTGGTTATACGACATGACCTATTTGCGCCTGAAAAATTTACAGATAGGATACAGGCTGCCCAAAAAGATCATCTCAAAAATCAACATGTCGAACGCCAGGATATACATTTCAGGAGAAAATCTGTTTACGCTGACCTCCTATCCCGGACTTGATCCTGAAAAAAGAAACAGTTCGCGGGATCTGTATCCGATCAACAGATCTTATTCTGCAGGTATTAATATCAGTTTCTAAAATGAATAAAATATGAAAAATAAAAGTATATTAAAAACAGGACTAATTGCAGCCATAACAGGAAGTTTATTTCTTCTTTCTTCCTGCCGTGATAACTTGCTGACGCAACTGTCAACGACAGAATTAGCCTCCGACCTTTTCTGGAATACCGAGGAGGATGCAACCTACGCCCTGAACGGCGCTTACGCTCAAATACGCGGCTTATTCGACCGTGATTACATGTTTGACGGACAGGGAGAATTTCTGCGCTTCCGTTCCTCCGCAGCAGCCAACCAGTCGACCGACAACGCGATTGCCTACAGGGGCGGAACGTATACGAATCCGGGGTCTGCATCAGGCAGTTCGTATAACAATTACTTCCAATACTCATACGCGGGTATTAACAGGGCTAATTACGTAATTGACAATGTAACGAAAATGCTTGAAAATGTAACAACCGAAACAGGCAGGAAAAGTCTGGAAGCGATTATCGGGGAAGCCCGTATGATGCGCGGCATGATTTATTTCCGCCTGATCACAATGTGGGGCGATGTCCAATATTTCGACCGCATTATACACAGCAACAGCGAAGTCTCGGATTTGCCCCGCACCCCCATTGCCGAGGTAAAGGATAAGATTATGGAAGACTTCACGTATGCATACGAACACTGTACGGATAAACCGGTCGCCCTGGGACGTTTCACAAAGTGGGGAGCGCTTGCTTTCCGCGGCAAAATGAAACTATACTGGGCCTGCTGGAACCGCACAAACTGGCCGTGGGGAAAAATCGTAGCGCCAAACGGAGGATGGCCGGAACTGGAAACATTCACGGCAAACCAGTCCGAATCGGACAAATCTTACAGGGAGGCAGCCGAAGATCTGCGTACGGTGATCGAACAGTCGGGATTATCACTCTACATGAACGGAGAGCCGGGGGAATACGGAGAACTGGGAGGCTGTGAAGTTCTGCCGAACTATTACCACCTCTTTACGCCAAAAGCAAACAGTGCGGAAGAACTGATGGTCGCTTTCCCGCACGGCGGAACCGGCACGGGACAGGGAGAAGAACTGATGCGCGATTTCGGAACACGTGCACAGGAAGGCTCACAGGGATGGGCGCAGGCGAGGTTCAGTATCGTAGACCTGTACCAGTCCTACGAAACGGGGGATTTTGTGAAGCCGGTCGAACGCCTCAATCCGAATACAAGTGCAGATGCCTACACAAGGGCAAACTCGTCGCTTAACCCGCAATCGTACATAAACCGCGATTACAGGATGAAATCTTCGATCCTGTGGGAAGGCGAAACAATGCCCGGCTTGCTCAGTTTATCCTTTGACCGGTATCGCCGCTTTCGCTACCAGACAAGAACCGGCACGATAAATGACTATCCGCCGCCAAACGAGGCCATCAACGCGGATGCCGACGGCGAGGGAATCATCATGCGCAAGTTCATACGCAACTATGCCGGCCAGGGCCGTTCCGACGGAGATTATAACTACCCGGCCATGCGGCTCGCCGATGCCTACCTTTTATATGCGGAGGCGGCAAATGAAGCTTACGGGCCTGCAGGCGACGGAGGACTGGCCATAGACGTAGTCAATAAAGTACGCCACCGGGGAAATCTGCCTCCCTTAAAACCGGAAAAGTATGCAGATAAGGAAACCTTCTTTTATGCGATTGAGCAGGAACGTATCATCGAACTGCTTGTCGAAGGACACCGTTTCTGGGATCTGCGCCGCTGGCGCTCGATCGAACGGGTATGGGTAGAGCCGCAGACGTCAGGAGGCATAAGGCTGTATGATTCCTGGGGCGCTTTGAAGAGTACATACTTCAATAATACCTCTTTATTAACTTACCAGCGGATGTATCTTTTCAAAATCCCGGATTCCGAACGTAACAAAAACCCGAACCTGACACAAAACCGGCCCTGGTTATAATCATGAACATAAAATATAGAACAAGATGAAAAAATACAGTATAATAGTAGTAGTAACATGCCTGTTTTCCCTGTTTTCAACCGGCTCCTGTGATAATTTCCCGGTCGATGAAGACGGACTGCTGATAACGGAAAGGACAGACTGTTATGTCGGAAGCTTTGACATGTACGGTACGGATCACCAAACCATTCTTGCCGGAAATGCATACGTTGATACGCTTGAACAGGTCATTATCGCTTACGTGCGTTTTGGAGCGCCGGTCAACGATGTATGGCCCCGCTTCTCCCTGTGTTCCGATGCAAAGCTGGATCCTAAAGTCACATCATGGGTGGACTTTACGCCATCCAAGCTGGCGGTTGAATTTACAGCCGGCGACTGGGCGTCGGGATATGCCTCAACCGGGCTGAGCGAACGCATTATAGCCAACCGTTCCGCCTTTCCTTTAAGCGCCCTGAAATACACGGTCATATCAGGAAACCGGAAAATACGGAAGGAATATACGGTGCTTGTCGTGGAGCGACCCATGCAATAAGTTTTGTTTAACAGGAAATAATGAAGATTATGAACATAAAAAAATATAATTACCCTACGTTATTGCTTTTCACCTCCCTTCTGCTGGGAGCTTGCGATGACAACATCAAGCTGATCGGCGATCCCGTTACAAAATTAAGTAACGAATGTATCAAAAGAAGCCTTCCCGTAGCGCCTAACCTGGTAGGCTATGAAATTGAATTTGCCTACGCCATGGCCATCCCCCCGGAACTGGGAAAACTGGAATCGGCACAGGTAACGGCTTCTTTCGGAGGAGCCAAAGGAACTTACTTTGACCCCAATTCCTATTCTACGGGCAATTCGGGACTGGATGTCCCGGTTTTAGTTGCGAATGAAAGCGCTACAAGCGGAAATACAACATCCATCTCCTTCATACGGGATACCTGCGCCGCAACATTACGGTACTATTACATCATCCCGGAAGAAGCCCGCGGAAAGGAAGTAAACTTTACATTTTCGGTAAAAGCGAGCAACGGACAGACAGCCGAATACAAAATGGGCCCTTACGCGATCTCCAAAATGGATATGACACTGGAAAAGAAACTGACCTCGGGAGAAGCATGTTACCTGTCGTTCCGGAACGAAGGAGAGGCCTTCAGCGTATACTCCGCAGAAGAAGTAGCGGCAAACAGCGCCCTGGCCTCCCGCATTGATCTGGTATATGCCTATAACAGCAGCGCCGACCTGACACACGGGTTCTTCGCGGCCGATTCGCCGGAAGCGGTTCGTCCGGGCGTAGTTTTTCCTTCCGGATTTTCGAATCAGACAAGAATGATCAAAGTATATAGCCTGCGCGACCGCCAACTGTCGAACCTGAATAACAGCCAGCACATAGACGACCTCGACTTCCGCCAACTGGATTACGGCAAAGCAACCTCAAACGCCGTAAAAATGGTAGCCGAAGGAGGTCTTTGGCTTGAAACGGCCGACGGACAGTACCGCGCCTTCATCTTTATAAACGCCACGGCAACCGATACGGTTACAATCAGCGCCAAACGCTATAAGATGTAGCAGATAAGAGAAAGAACCCGGAAAGGGGTTCTTTCTCTTACCTTTTTTTATCCGAATGACCGGTAAAATTTACTCATCATGCAAAAATATTGTCTCAAATTATTCGCCTTTTTAATCTGTTATTCCTCGTGCCATTTCCTGGAGGCCCGGGAATATCCTCATATTATTACAAACAACGGTAACAAAGAGACCATCCTGCAAAAAATCGAACAGCAAGACTGGGCGAAAGCCATCTACCGGAAAACTGTACATGAAATAGAACCTTATGTCGAGCGGCACCAAACCGATCCGGAATGGATCCTCAGCCGGTATCTGATGAACCGTATCGAAGGGCGATATTATACAAGGTTTATATCTGACAGGGAAGGAACACGGTTAACCGCGTACGAAGGCAACGCCCCCTACCCGACTGTCCGCGTATCGCCCCATAAACGCGGGCCTGTCACGCCACAGGGCGGTAGTTACAGAATGCCGGACATAGAAGAACTGACCCCCTACGATACGTCCATGACAATGATGCTCCTGAACACCGACACGAAGACATTTGAACAGGTGGATCCCCAGGCGCTGGTGGGCAGGATAAACGGACGTTTTAACGACATGGCCTACAAGGCCGGTGTAATCTACTGGCTCACCGGGGACGAACGGTACGCCGGGTTTGCGGCAGACCTGCTGGATCAATGGGTCAAGGGAGCTTTTTACCAGCAACCAATCGAAGGGCCCGGAAGAACCGGCTTCCTGGATATACAAACATTAGGGGATGAAGCCTCCAAGCCCATGATACTTGCTTACGATTTTGTGGAACCCTACATGAAAGCGAACGGGTATGATTTATCCTTTTACGAGCCGGTCTTTGAAAAGATTGCGCAAACACTGGCTTTCCGGGGATATGCGGGAAACAACTGGTATGCGGCGGAAAGCGCCACGATGGTAGCCGCCGCGTTAGCGTTGCAGGACGCAGGGAAACGCGACTATTACCTGCAGTTCCACCTTTCGAGGGATACGGTCAATAACGGCATCGGCCAGCTGGCATTACCTTCAACGGTAAAAATATGGCTAACGGATGACGGGCACTGGCGCGAACCGGGCGGTTATCATAATTACCCGGTGCTGAAGCTGCTGGAATCTGCCTTATTCCTGGAAAATAACGGATATGAAGTATTCAATCGATTTCCGCAGCTTTTTAAATCCTCGTACGCGATGGTGCGGTATTCATTCCCGGATCTTACCGCAGCCGCATTCGGGGATACGGGAAGGGCGAAACAAAGTATGGACTGTCTGGAAATAGGGTTACTGATGGCCGGCAAATATAAAATGCCTGTCTTTGACGAAATTTTAAGTGTCATCAAACTGTTTCAGGAAAACGGGTATGACCGTTCAAAAAACGACATCACCGCATTAATCTGTTATATGCCGGAAATCGCTGCAAAAAAAGTGTCCCCCTTTCGATGGGAACGGAGTGAAACGCTGGATTTCGCCCACGCTTACTATCAGCGAAACGGAATGGACGCGGAAAACGGCCTGATGTATGTCGTACAGGGAGCGTCGTATAATCACAACCATGCCAACGGTATGGCGATGGAATTATACGGTAAGGGAGCCGTTACGGGAGCTGACCCGGGCAACGGCCCGAACTACGATCATCCGATGCATACAGACTATTATGCCGTATGGGCGGCGCATAACACGGTCGTTGCTGCGGGGCGGTCTTCCTCCGTTCCGCGCGTCAGGGAAGGAGGCGGCACGAAAAGGATCGGTCGGATTGAGCTTGTCGCCATGGAACCGGAGCCGAAAGCAAAGGCCGCATCCGCAAACTTCTCTTATACGGACACAAAGTATTACGAAATGTCAACACAGACCCATCAGCAACGAACAATGGCGATTATCCGCACGTCCGACTCCACCGGATATTATCTGGATATTTACCGTTCCGATAATGACATTTCAAATGACTATCTCTACCACAACGAGGGAGATGAGCTCCTGCTGCTGGATGAAGAAGAAGCGCCCCTTTCCACTTCGCCGGCCTCCTACCCTGCGGTGGAGGAAGACATCCCCGGACTGCGCTTCTTAAAAAATGCGAAAACAGCCGGATTATGCAAAAAACCGGTCATAGCGCGCTTCATTTCAGCACAAAGCAACGGTGGCGCACGCATCATGGATGTCCGGATGCCGGCATCCGGAAACAAGTATTATTACACAGCCCGGGCGCCGGAAACAAAAACGGTTGCCGCCCCGTATAACCGCCTGCCGACGCCCGTCCTGACCATACGGACGGAAGGTGACGTGAACGCCTGGAAGGATCCTTTTATTGCCGCATACGAACCGTACAGAAACACCCGTAAGGGAGAGATCAAAAGCATCTCGCGAAAACTGTTCGACGATGGGAACCGGGTGGTGGTACATGTTAAAAGGAAGCAGGGCGAAGAAACGGTCATGCATGCGACCGGCCATAACAGGGATTTCCGGCTGGATAACCTGACTTTTACGGGCGACTTCGGGATCTTCTCATCAAAAAATGACCGGGAATATTCATTCTACACAGGCCGGGGGCGTGTCATCGGGAACACGAATTATACGCTGAAAGCGGTGGGTGATTCCGATATAGCCGCATCTTTATCCGTAAATGAAGGTATAATCGCCGTATATGTATCCGCCCCGGCCGGGTTGAGCATCGACGACCCCTCTGTATATAATATAATGTATACGGCGGAAGACGGGAAAGAGGTGCAGGTGAAACGGCCGGCAAAGGGCAGGTTTGAAATTATGCTGCCGGCGGGAGAACACCGTCTTATATGCAAACAGGATGCGTCCGGCGACCGGCTGACGGCGTACAGTGGCTTCCCGAACCGTTCGGGAACGGAATTACGGGTGAAATTTGCTTCCCGAACCGTTCGGGAACAGAATTACGGGTGACATTTGCTTCCCGAACCATTCGGGAACGGAATGACAGCAGACAGTGGCTTCCCGGAGTGCCCCGGACACCTTCCGGTCGCCTGCATGCACAAAACCATCCCGCGCAGAGTATAAGACCCTTTCTATATGAAAAAAAAGCCGTATCTTTATCCGCAAATAAAATTATATGTCATGAAGGTAAAATATACAATTGTAGCGCTTATGCTGTTTCTGTGCGCCTGTACGCAGAGGCATTTGTCCGATATGGAGCTGTTACGGGAGAGGATCACGGCCCAATATATGGAGGCGGAGATTCGGGAAGACAGGCTGCAGGCTGTGCTTGAAACGGTGCGGGACGACGGGACGTGGCCGGGTATTGATTATGCGGATACTTCACGGATCGCCTTCCGGCATGTGGAGCATCTGGAGAATATGATCCTGATGGCAAGAGCTTATAAAAAAACGCACAGAGGCGATGCCCGGCTAAAACAGGCGATCAATGCCTCACTCGATTTCTGGCTGGAGCATGACTTTATCTGCGAGAACTGGTGGAATAACCAGATCGGGACGCCCGGCAGCATGATCACGCTGCTCTATGTGCTGGACAGGGATCTGACGGAAGAGCAGCGGGAACGGATGATCCGGATCGCCGGACGGGCAAACATGGAGGCCCCCGGCGCACGTCCGAGCGGGGACCGGGTCAAAATCGCCGGCCTGTATGCCAAAACGGAACTTTACCGGAAAAATGAAAAGCTGTTTGAGGAAATCCTGAAGATCATCGAAGGGGAAATGAAATTTTTCCGGGAGGAAACGGACGGACGGAACGCCGAAGGGAACCTGAACAGGAATTACTTTGCCGGAGGGAGGGGACTGCAAGCCGACTACAGTTTTCATCACCGTCCGGACCGCGTAAACAACACAACCACTTACGGACTGGGCTTCTTAGGCTCTTTCGTGGAGTTTGCGGAGCTGGTGAACGACACAAAGTATAAGTTTTCCGACCGTTCGCTGCATTTAGCCATCGACTATTTCCTGGACGGCGTCTGCCGGCAGATGGCCTACGGGCGCTCCGTTGATCCGGGCGTCCTGAACCGGGATATTTCAAGGCGCGGCGCCGGAAGGCGGGCAGGCCCGGAACTGCCGGAAAGCCTTCGCCGGATATCCCCTTACCGGGGAGAAGAACTCGCGAATATCATAAAGGCCCGGCGAGGCGAGCCGTTTGAAGCAGCATCCTTCGCGAAGTTTTTCTGGCAGACGGAGTATTTTTCTTTCCAGCGGCCCTCCTTCTTCACCTCCGTCAGGATGTTTTCCACGCGCAACGACAACATGGAGGTGCCCTACAACGGCGAAGGACTGCTGAACCACTACCGTGCCGACGGAGCCAACTACCTTTCGATGGACGGCAGCGAGTATTTCAACCTGGCCCCCGTCTATGACTACCGGAAAATCCCCGGAACCACGATCGTGCAGGCCGACACGATGCCGTACGAAGGAGAAATACAGAAAAAGGGCCTGACCGGTTTCGCAGGCGGAGTAACGGACGGGACGTACGGAGCGGTCGCGTTCGATTTCATCAGTCCGCACAACCCGCTGTCGGCCCGGAAATCGTGGTTCTTTTTCGACGACCTGTACGTTTGCCTGGGCGCCGCGATCAGCAGCACGGACCGCTACCCGGTAGCAACGACCCTCAACCAGTGCTTCCTCAAGGGAGACGTCCTCTTCAGCGACGGACGGGAAACGACCACCGTCAGGAAGGGGGAATGGGTCTCCGCGGACAGCATCCGGTGGATCTTTCACGACAGGGTAGGCTACCTGTTCCCGAAGGTGCAGAAAACAGTCCTCTCCAGCCGGATACAGACCGGCAACTGGTACCGGGTGAACCGCCAGACGTCCACTTCGCGCGAGGAGGTAAAGGAAGACGTCTTCTGCCTGTGGATAAACCACGGCGTCAAACCCGTTAATGCAGACTATGAATATATCATCATGCCCGCCACAACGGTCGAGGAGATGAAACGCTATCTGGAGAACCCGTCCGTCCGGCTGCTGGCAAACACGCCCCGGATCCAGGCAGTCGCGAACAGTCGGATGGCCTGCTGCATCTTCTATGAAGCCGGGAGCATCCGCCTCTCCGAAGACATCACTCTCCGCTCGGAGACGCCCTGCATGCTGCTCGCGCACCTGGACGGTCATAACATCCGGTCGATAACCGTATCAGACCCCTCGCGTCAGCTGGCGACCGTCACGCTAACCCTCCCCGAAAACCTGCAAGCATCCGGCGAAAACGTAACCGTACAACCCGACAAAAAAAACAACACCACCACCCTGACGATCCGACTGCCCCGGGAAGATTACGCCGGAAAAAGCGAAACCGTACAAATCACCCGGTAAATTCCGCGCCGCCTCATTGATTCCATCCGGAAATCATCCCACCCTCGTAGAGGGTGTGTCAAAAGTCCATTTTAGAAAGTTTTACCCCATTCACAGCTGCTGTGGCAAAGGTAAAATTGATAAATTCAGGCTTTTGACACACCCTCTACAGATCGACGGCGTCATTTAGATACCGCCCGGCATTATTTAACGAGTGGGCGATGTTATTTAGTGTCTGTCTATAAAGTCCCGTTTTTTCAGTTTTTATTGTTACCTTGCCGAGGTGATTTTTGCCAGTTTCATGTCAATCTCATCAAAAACCGGAAGATTCAGATGATCCCGGGTAACAGTCCGACAAAGTAATTCTGATACTGAATGTAATTGCAATGAGTTATTTGGTGTATGTCATGATGTACCATTCCACCACGCCATACCTAAGCCGCCTGCCCAATGTTCCCGCCGAGGTATCCAAACCGGCCAACGGAAACGGAGCGCCGCGCCGACGATGGGCGAAAGTCAGATGAAAGAGATTTGCGGCCGCGTTACGGAATACCTGCAAACGACCAAAGCATACACCAATCCCGATTTTACGATCCACATGCTCTCCGGCGAAACAGGCATACAATGGAAAAACATATCCGCCGCCATTAACGGTTACCTGAACAAAAACTTCTTCGACCTTGTGAACGGTATGCGCGTTGAGGAAGCGAAACGGGAATTCCTCTCGCTCGGCGATAATTATACCATCGACAGCATTTACACCGGATGCGGCTTCCGTTCGCGCACCTCTTTCTTCAGGGTATTCAAGAAGTTCGAGGGTATTACGCCCACCTCATGGTTTAAAAATAATTCATAGATTACAGAGGCTTTGTCAGGTACGGGTGATTTCAGTTTCTATCCTTGGTATTCTAATATTTGCGGGACTGTTAATCAAATAATTTGTCTTTTTACCGCTGTCTTCCGCTTTCAGCATTTTCTTTTCTACTAAATCTTTCAAATCACGCAATGCGGTATCTGTTGAACATCTTTGAAGCTTCGAATAGGTTGAAGTACGCAAGAAAGCAATTTCTTTATCGTAATTGTCGTACAAATAGTTGATAATAAGACGCTGACGATCATTCATTCCTTTGTCTTTGTGCAATTCCCAAAATTTGGCTTTGTCCAGCACGATTTCAAGATTTTTTCCACTTGCGAGTAATGCTCTTTCAAAACAATGAAGAAACCAAAGCAGATAATCGGTAATATCGCTGTCGCCTTTTTGTGTTTTTTCAATGAGATTGTTGTAGTGTTTATGTTCCTTGAAAAGTTGATTCGATAGACTGTAAAAACGAATTTTACTGTCGTCGCTACGAGCAAGTTGCATATCCATAATCGCTCTTGCGATACGACCGTTTCCGTCATCAAAAGGGTGAATGGTTACAAGCCAAAAATGAGCAATAAATGCTTTCAATAAAGGGTCAAGTTGCTTGTTTTCTGCATTAAACCACTGCAAAAAGTTGTGCATTTCCTGCTCAATTCTTTCAGGTTCAGGAGCAATAAAATGTATCTTTTCTTTTCCGAAATTACCTGACACAACTTTCATTCCTGCAGAACGATATTGTGCCACATCAATTTTGTGAAGCCCCGAAAAACCTTTGGAAAACAGCGAATTGTGCCAACCGAAAAGTCGTTCTTCCGTAAGTGGGGTAATATAATTTTGAGTAGCGTCTAAAAGTACATTTACAATGCCTTCAACATCTCTCGGAACACTGACAAATTCTGCATTTTCAATGCCAAGCCTGTTAGCGATAGACGACCTTACCTGTTCGGGATTAAGAAATTCGCCCTCGATTTTTGAAGAATCTACAACATCTAATGTAAGTGAAATCAAGGTAGATTCGGTCGTTAAATTAAAACCGAGATTTTGCATCCTGCCAAGCAAATTTCCCTGCAAATAGCGGGTTTTAACAAGCAAAGGATAAATCGCTTCGTTATCCCAAACGAAGTTTGTCCAATTATTTCGTTCGTGTATATACATAATGCACCGCAAATTTTGCGGTAAAAATACGACTTTTTCACCGCATAGCCTAATTTCCGGATTTATTTTACAAGAAAAGACCAAATTACTGCTATTCGCCCACCCAATGGCTTAAAAATAAGGTATTGTTAATTCAATATAGTTTATTACCTTTGCGCCCAAAAAAATATATGAAATGTCCGAAATGTGGCAATGAAAATTACTGCAAAGATGGAGTGATAAAAGGCGTTCAAAGATAT
>JAISCL010000025.1 GCA_031265585.1 Tannerella sp.
TAGATTTGTTCATATAAGCATAGAATACAACTTTCAGCAGCATACGGGGATTATAAGGAGTGGTTCCACCGGAATCATAAGTGGCGATTAACCGCGTTAAATCCAGGCCATCCACAATACGGTTGATCAGCCGGACAGGGCTGTCTTCCGGTATTCTTTCATCTGTTCGGGAAGGAAATAATAACGTTTGACCTTGATTGTAAGATTTAAATTGTACCTTTGACATAAGTTAAATTGTATGCCCCAAAGATACAAATTTTAGGGGACATGGAAAAGTCCGAACTTTCTCAAGCTCGGACTTTTTGCAAAATATATGAAGGTGTACCTTTTGACACACACCCTCTACAATAACAAATTGTCCACATCCCGTCACCGCAAGGCGCCGGACGTGGACAATTTCTTTTTGAATGTCCTGCGGGCAATGCACAAAACCGGGCCGCTCGCAGGATAACAGTATCTTAAAAAAAAGAATTGCCCGGAAAAAGTAACACAATTGCAAATTATTATTACTTTTGCACATGCTAATGCTCATTTTATAGATGGATACACAGATAAATGTAAGGCAGATTTTAAGATCGAAGCTGAAAGATAAGGCCGACAGAATCCCCCGGTTTGTCGTAAACTACCTTATCCGCATCCTGCATCAGGATGAACTGAATGAGATCTTAAGGAGATACCGGGATCTGCTGGGGGTCGAATTTATGGAAGCGTTAGTAGAAGATTATTTCAAAGTCGAACTGGAGATACAACAGAAAGAAAATCTTCCTTCGCCCGAAGGAAGATATATTTTTGTATCCAATCATCCGCTGGGAGGATTCGACGGGATCTGCCTGTCCTGCCTCATCGGGAAACAGTACGGCGGCAAAGTGAAATACTTCGTAAACGACCTCCTTCTTGCCATCCCGAACCTGTACTCCCTCTTTGTCCCGATCAATAAACACGGCTCGCAAAGCAAGGAAGCAGTCCGGAAGATGGACGAGGCGTACCGGTCGGATAACCAGATCATCACCTTCCCGGCAGGACTCTGTTCGCGGAAACGGAACGGCGTCATACGCGACCCGGAATGGAAAAAATCGTTTATCCAGAAAGCCATAGAGCACAAACGGGATGTCATTCCGATCTATTTCGAGGGACGCAATTCCAACTTTTTTTACCGGCTGGCGAACATTCGCACTTTCTTTAACATAAAAATGAATTTGGAAATGCTATATTTGCCGGATGAATTATTCAAACAAAAAAACAAATCATTCAAGATCCATATCGGAAAACCTGTATCATGGCAAACGTTCGACACAAACCGAAAAGCCGGGGAATGGGCCGCGCGGATGAAAGAAGAAGTATACAAACTGGCAGATAAATAGACATTATGCAACATCTGATAGAACCTATCGACAAAGAACTGATCAAGTCGGAGCTGACTCCGGACAAACGCTTAAGAAGCACCAACAAATCAAATAATGAGATCTATATCGTAACCGCTCAGGATGCTCCGCATACCATGCTGGAAATAGGACGCCTCCGCGAAATAGCCTTCCGCTACTACGGAGGAGGTACGGGACTGCCCTGCGATATAGACGAGTTTGATACCATGGAAGGCGCTTACCGCCAGCTTATCGTCTGGAGTCCGAAAGAGGAAGAAATCCTGGGCGGATACCGCTTCCTGTGCGGCCCCGATGTTAAATTTGACGGACAGGGCAAACCCATCCTGGCAACCGCCCACCTGTTTAACTTTTCCGAAGATTTCCTGGCAAACTATCTGCCCTATACGGTTGAGCTGGGACGTTCTTTTGTTTCGCTGGACTACCAGGCAACCCTCGGACGCTCCAAAGGTATCTTCATCCTGGATAACCTGTGGGACGGCCTCGGCGCCCTGCCGGTCATTGATCCTTCACTGAAATATTTTTACGGAAAAGTGACGGTCTATAATACCTATAATACGAAAGCGCGTGACATGCTGCTGTACTTTTTAAAACTGCATTTCCCGGACAGGGACGGGCTTGTCACCCCCATACACCCGCTGAAAACAGACGCCGACGAAGAAGAACTGGCCCGGCTGTTCCATCACAATGACTTCAAGGAAGATTACAAAGTCCTGAACCGGGAAGTCCGCAAACTCGGCATCAACGTACCCCCGCTGGTGAACGCCTATATGAGCCTTTCTCCCAAAATGCGCACATTCGGCACGGCGATCAACTGGGAATTTGGGGAAGTCGAAGAAACCGGCATCCTCATCGCCATCAACGAAATCCTGGAAGAAAAGAAAAAACGCCACATGGAAACGTTCCTCAAAGACGTCACCCCCGACCAGATCCAGATCATCAAGGTAAACTGACCGAACTATAGGGTCACCAGGACGAAAATCTGCGCCAGCAGGACGCGCAGGAACATCGTTAAGGGATAAACCATCGCATAGGAGGTAGCCTGTGCCTGGACGGGAGCAATGCTGTTGGCAAACTCAAGGGCCGGCGGATCCGTCATCGACCCGGCTATACAGCCGCATATCTTCAAGTAATTCACTTTCATCAGGCCGGCAATGATACCGACCGTCAACAGGGGAATCAGCGTAATCGCGATCCCGTAGATTATCCATCGCCATCCCCCGTTCAGGATCGTCTCCACAAACCTTTCCCCCGACAGTAAACCGACACAGGCAAGAAACAGGATAATGCCCAGTTCGCGCATGAAATAATTCGCCCCGGGCGTCATGTAGAAATTCAGCTTGCCCACGCGACCCTTATACCCCAGGATGATCGCGATCAGGAGCGGCCCGCCGGCAAGCCCCAGCTTTGCAGGAGCAGGCAGGCCCGGGATAAAGATCGGAATACTCCCCAGGATAATCCCGATGAAAATACCCAGGAAAATAGACAGGATATTGGGTTTGGCCAGTTCATTGACCGAGTCGCCCAGTTCCTTCTTTACATCATTCAGCACTTCCTTTTTCCCGACCACCCGGATCGTATCACCCAGCTCCAGCGTGGTATGAAGGGTCGGCAAAATCTTCATCCCCGAACGGAAAATGCGGGTAATGTTAGCCGGATAACGGCGATAGATCCCGACCTGTTCGATGGTCTTACCCGCCAGCTTCGGATTTGTCATCAATACATTTATAATCGCCAGCGGGCCGGGTATATCTTCCATATTCCCGGATATTTTGACGTTCCCGATCTTGAAACTCAGGTTTTCAATCATGTTCTGCGCCGATACGCCACAGATCACATCGCCGCTCCGGATCACCTCGCCATCCGTCGCCACGATTGATTCGCCCCCGCGTATAATGCGGGAAACAGCCAGTTCCTTATCCATGATATGCTTCACGAAATCAATGTTTCTACCGAACAGGTTCGGATTGGATACGGTTATTTCCACGCTTTGCAGCTTCGTCTCGCTGTCCCCCAGGCTATCGGTATACTTCTTCCTTTCCACCGGGGTTTTTATCCTGAAAAACAGCTTTATCAGCAGCATCGTCAGTATAATCCCGATAATGCCGAACGGATAGGCCATCGCATACGCCATCCCTGTTTCCAAAACGGCGGACGCCTCCGTGCCCTGCTCCGCAAGCGCCTGCTGGGCAGCTCCCAGGCTCGGCGTATTCGTCACGGCGCCGCACAGGATGCCGGCCACAACGGCAGGCGACAAATCCGTCAGCGAATAAACGAGGCAGGCAATCCCGAAACCGCCCACAACGACGCCCACCGCAAACAGGTTCAATAACAGTCCGTCCCTTTTGAAGGACGAAAAAAAACGGGGCCCCATGTTCAGGCCGATACTGTAAACAAACAGTATCAGTCCGAAATCCCGGACAAAATGGAGTATATGCTCATCCGCCGGCGCGCCGAAATGGGCAATCAGAATCCCGCTGAACAGGACTCCACCCACTCCGAACCGGATGCCGCGGCCTCCCGCTTTTCCCGCCAGCACGCCGGTAAAGGCAGCCAAACACAAATACAGTACGGTAGACCCGATACTCTGCGCTGTAAAAAAATCCACTAAATACGTCATAACTTTTCCTTCCTGCATAAACTGAAAAAACCTTTTGAGTGCAGTGCTTTACATGAAAAAAGAATAAGGAATAAAAATGTCCGGAAATAAAAATCCGGCCGCAAAGGTATCAAATTCTATCTATATAGAAAAATTTTTTCATCCGGTTTTCTTCGGGACAGCCGGGAAACGGTTGCTGTCCGGGTATAAAACAAGACGGGGAATCAATCCTGCCGAATGCCGGACTGATTCCCCGCGCTTTGCAAGGCAACGGAGCGGACGTCCTTCTTACATGCCTCCTCCGTATATGTATATTTCCGCAAGGTTCGTAAACGGGTCGCGGTTGCTGTCCGGGAACACGAGTTTAAGGTAACGGCCTCTTACCGTCCTGTTGGAAGGCGCTACTTCCATCTTATCTGCATTAACAACCGTTTCGGCTACTTTTGTCCATGCGCCGTCGGGATTCGGCGAATTTCCCAGGTATATCCCGACCGTTTTCGTATCGGTATTGCCGGGACGGCGGTAGAGGTCAAACCTGACAATATCGGCCGTATTTATTTCTGCGCCCAGGTCGATTGTCAGCCAGTGAGGCAGCGGCACGTTTCCGCCATCCCACCGGGAATGCCAGTACGAGCCGGTATTGCCGTCGATAACGGCGTGCATCCCGCCCCCGTCGCTTGCCGTTTCGTCGGAGACGTCAAGAACCGTCCATTTACTGCGGTCAAACACGTAAATCAGCGGGAAAGCCGTCTCGTTGAGCGCCCATTCGGTAGCAAACGTATCAATGGCCTCTTCTTCGGGAATGTAAAAAGAGCGCGTCTCGAACGAAGTCCCGGGTTTAACGCCGTCGCAATACAGTTCCTGTCCGTCGGACGGCAGGGTGGCAATCGCCCGGGAGCCGTCGTTCCTGACATAACGCACTTCGTTCCGCACCAGCAGCGTGGAGCCGGAAAAGAACGTTACTTTTCCCCGGGGAACGCCGTCTTTTTCTTCCAGAGAGATTTCATTAATACGGCGATCCGCAAGCGTAGCCCGGTAATTCGCGCCGTAAGTATTTCCAAAATCGGTCGTCCACAATGATTTATGTCCGAACTGGTCGGTAGTACGCACGTCAAACGTATATGATTTTTCTTCCAGGCCGGACAGGAGGATGTCCACACTGTCGCGCCCCATAGAAGGCGTTACCGCCGTGATCAGGGAATCCCTCCGTTCATTCCAGTACAAATCGACAGAGCGTACGTTCGGGGAATTATAAAGCCAGCAATGAAAAAGGATTCTGTGCTCGCCTGCTACAAACGAAACCGAATCTACTTTGGGTGAATAGATGATTTCTCCATCTTTGATAAAATCCTTGTGTACGTCCATGAAATCATCGCACGAAGACAGGACCGACAAGGCTGCAAGAGTCAATATGATATAAACTGTTCGTTTCATATTATTCTGATTTTTTAGTATTACAAATTATTCGCTCACCATTTCTCCGTAAACGTCTACTTCGGCAGGATGGGCAAACGCCGTACCCGTCCATGTTTCGAGAATAGTTGCACGTATATACCGGACCGGTTCCATATCTATCGGGAATAAAAATTCAAATCCCGCTTCCGCATACGTAACGTCTTCGTCCGACATGGTCGTTCCCGCCAGGCCGGAAGGCTTTACCTGCTCGCAATCCATAATTTTCGTCCACTCGTCCCAGTCGCCGTTAGACGAAGGCGTACCGAAGCAGACATAGACTTCCAGCTTTTTCGGATTTCCCCATGAATAATAGGAATTGTCATAATTACGGTTAAAAAACACCAGGCGGCTCAATTTCGCCTTTACTCCCAGGTCAATCGTGAAGGGAGCCGGCAAAGAGTTGGCCGGGGAATGTCCGAACGTCGTCTTGTCGTCGTCAATCAGATAGTAATCCATCCCTTCCCAGTTCGTGAAACTGGCGTCGTTGCCAAGCTTCATGACCGACATTTTTGTTTTATCGAGCCGTTCTTCAAAAAGAGGCGTCAGGATGGAGGGCGGGAAAACCGAATCGGACATGTTTCCGAAATTATCGCTCACAATCGTCGCAAAACGCCAGGGTACCGGGGCATATCCGCGCAGGGTGCGGCTGGCCGTATCCACTTCGGAAGTCACGATGTTCATCGTCCTCATCTGGCCGATCGAATCCTGCGCCATCAGCTCGAACGTGATGGGCTGCTTATCCTCATTCACCCACGCAAAGTTAGCGCCGCCGAAATCGCTTATGATCGTTACCGTTTTAAGCACTTTACTCAACGGGCTTTCAAGCGGAACAAATTTAACGGTCACGGGATCCGACACTTCCTGCGCACGGTTTACGGTATACAGTGTGACTTCATGCTCTTTCAGATCATTAAAACCTTCGACCCTAAGCGTATTTTCATAATACGAACTGATCGATTCATACGATCTGCCGTTCGACAGCGTATAAACGCCTTTAACGGCCAGGATATCTTCCGTTTTGGGGATCAGGTACGTAAGCACGACGCCCCCCGGGATAGCTTCCTGTTCTATGTTGGTGACAACGCCCGGCTTTCCGAGGCCTTTACTTATGGGCGTCAATTCCTTTTCCGAACATGCGGTCAGCATCAGGAACAGGAACATCGGTATATAAAATATATTTTTCATTGTTTATCCATTTTATAATTAAACGATACGGTTTTACCAGCCCGGATTCTGAACCAGTAACGGGTTTCTCAAAAGATCGCTTTCGGGTATGGGAGCAAAATACTGTTTATACGTAAACTCCTGCATATAGAGCGTGTTTACCGTATAATAATCCTGCAGCCCCGATTTTGACACGTCCCATCCCTGGATTGGACGGTTCTGTTCCCTGACGGCTGTTTTCCAGCGATGGCTGTCCCAGTAATAAACGCCTTCACATGCAAATTCCACCATGCGCTCGCGCTGTATAATTTCGCGCATGCCCTCTTTCGTCGCCGGCTTGTTCGGCCGGTTGGAATGTATTGCCCAGCTTTCTTTCACCCCTTTAAGCCCGGCGCGCTCGCGCACCATATCCACATACTGATAAACCTCAGTATCGGGAGCGTCTTTTATTTCATTCAGCGCTTCTGCATAAAAGAGCAACAAATCCGCAAAACGGATCTCGGGGAACGGGTATGTTTCATAAGCCACCTGATTCGGGTCGCGATAAGCCGTATTGATTGATACGATCTTTTTAGGCCAGTATCCCGTAGCGTTATAGGTGCCCGGATTAAACACGGAAGAAAATTCGTTGAAGCGATTCCTGGGATAAAGGCACTGGGAATTATCCTCCGGTTCGTTACTGTAGTGATTGCCATACCACTTGCCGCGGTCGAAGCCGAGCGTGGAATAAAAACGCGCCTCGCGGTCGAAATTCATGGCCGCCGTATATTCGCCCCGCTGGATATAGTAACGGTGATCGTCGTCTCCGATCCGCACGTCAAACCGGTTGGTGTAATCATAATTGATGTCTTCTTCTATCGGCACTCCGTTTTTGGAATAGAACCGGTCGACCACATGATGGGGAACGCTCATGTTTCCTGTTGTCGATTGCGACGTAGCCTGTTCAAGGCGGGGCAGGCACGGGCTTTGCAGTCCGGCGTTGGCGGGATAAGACGTATTTCCCCATATAAATTCACAGTTCCACCGTTCGCTCACAATACTGCGCAGCGCATTCACGATACGTATGGAATCGCACTGGGGCTTTGCCGTAACATAGTCGGGAACCTGATACAGGCGGATGCCGGAGGCTGTACAGATATCGATCGCTTCCTTACAGGCCTCGGCGGCCTTCTGCCAGCGGGCGGGATCGTACGTCTGATTAAAGAACGGCTCCCCGTTTTCATTCAAAAAGCTGTTATAATCCGTATTCCCGTTAAACAGGGGGCTTGCGTGGTAAATTAACATTTTCGCCTTCAGGGTGTATGCCGCCGCCTTTGTAAACCGTCCGAGTTCCGCAATCCGATTATCAATAATCAACGGCAACGCGTCGCTGTCGATCACTTCATCAATCAATTCAAGGGCATAGGCGAAACAGTCGTCGATTTTCTGACGGTAAACCCGTATTCCACGCGTCGATTCGTTTATCGGCATGTTTTCTTTCAACGGACACATCGGCCCGTAGTAGATGGTCAGGTAAAAATGCATAAACGCTTTTATCATTTTAACTTCCGCTATCCAGCGGGCCTGTTCGTAACGGTTCAGGTCTCTTACGCTTTCAATATTTTCCAGGAACGTGTTACATTCGTGAATACCGCCGTAAAGCGTACGGATGTACGTGCCGGGGCCTCCCCAGTAATTTATGTAACAGAGAGCAGGGCTGTCTTTGCCGAGACCGAACATCATCCCGCCCGTGGTAGAGTTTTCTTTATTAAAACACAGTTCCAAAGCTCCGAACATCGCCGGATTTTCGTTCCATCCCGCCGCTTTTGGCATTCCCCAGTAACACGTTGCAAGGTATTGTTGCGCCGCATAGCGATCGGAAAAGGCGTGATCGATAGTTGCTATATTATCGGGAACCACATCCAGATAATCACAGGATGCAACCGGACATAACGCGATTAACGCGATTAATATTTTATAGATAGATTTCATATTCCGATATTATTTAAGTTATAATCCTATATTAATTCCCACATTAAATACCCGCTGAACAGGATATCCGAGACCGTTGCCGGCCATTTCGGGATCCCACAGTTTAAAACGGCTGAAAGACATGAGATTCGTTCCGCTTACATAAACGCGCAGATTCGTGAGTAGAAACTTTTTCAACAAATCACCCGGCAGCGTATACCCTATTTCCACCTCTTTCAACCGCAGGAATGCCGCATCCTGCATAAACCAGGTGTTCGACGTTGCGTTATTCGTAACGTAACGGTTGGAAAGGCGGGGCCACATGGCATAAGCGTTCCGGTTCGATTCCGACCAGTAATCGTCGGCAAAAGCCTGAATCACCGCAGTCTGTCCTGCAAGACCGTCAGCCACACTGCCATTCACAAACGGCGTGATCTTGTCCAGGTCAAACCAGAATGACTGGCGGCCGGACCCGGTAAAGAAGACCGAAAAGTCCATATTTTTGTATCCGACGGAAGGGCCGAATCCGTAATTGATCTCCGGGACATCGGGATGCCCGATAGGAACCGCGTCAAGGGATGTAATGACACCGTCGCCATTCACATCACGGTATTTTATATCCCCCGCGTTATATATTCCGAACTGTGTCGGGGAATTACGGACTTCTTCATCATCAATAAACAGGCGCTCGGCAATAAACCCCCAATGCTGTTTAACGGAATATCCGACCCTCGAAAGCCATGGCGTAGCCGTATAATCGGGTTCTTCCCATTCCAGCACTTTGCTCGCCGCGTAGGTAAACGTTCCGCGCGCCGTCATCCAGAAGTCTTTGCTGAAAGATTTTTCATAATTAAGCTCTATATCCACGCCCTTGCTTTCGGCCTTGCCGAGGTTTGCCTTAACGGCCGGTATGATACCCATCGTATTGGGTATAATACGGTCAATCAGTATGTTTTCACGTCTTTCATGAAAAACGTCAAGAATAGTCGATAATCCGTTACTGAGGACCAGTTCTATTCCACCGTTTGTCTTATAGGATTTTTCCCATCCGATACTGAAATTGGCATAACGCGACACATCCACGCCTCCGGGATTCGTATTCATATTAGTACCCCAGTTAACCATACGATCCGCATACATGGTCACATTCGACAGGTAATAAAACCGGTCGGCATCATCCCCTATCTGGTCAAGACCGTTCAGGCCGTAAGTGCCCTTCAGTTTAAGCGTTGTTATTTTGTCTTTGAACGGTTCAAAAAAGGATTCGTTCGAGATCATCCATGCACCGCCTATAGAGGGGAAGAAGCCGAAGCGGTTGTTTTTGGCAAAACGCTCGGAACCGTTATACCCGAAATTAAATTCTGCGAAATAGCGCAGGTCATAATTGTAGGCCAAACGTCCGGCCAAACCTAAATTCCTGTTCGGCAGGGAAAGTTGCAAATCGTCTGTTATGGCCTTGTTTTTTGAACTCATGGTATAAACAAAAAGGCCGTTTAACCCGTGCTTTTCGTTCAGTATACGGTTGTATTCCAGCGTTGCTTCCAGATAATATTTTGTGTCTATATTACGGTCATGGGGGAAATAAGTCAGATATTCCGTACCGTTTGTCGGATTCAAACGGCGCAGACTGTACGAATTTTGGGAAAGGTTATAAGACTCAATATCATAATAAAAAGGAAAATACTCCCGGTCAACATAATATTCGGAAAAGCGGTCAATATTAAACATGGCACGCGCTTTCAGGCCCTCCGTGATCATGGAGAGGTCCTGTTTTCCTTCAAACTGTACAAGCATCGTATTTTTGCTGTAGTCGCGGTATCCTCTCAGCGCTTCCGCATAAGGATTGACATAAAAGGCGCTGCCGAAATTGCCGAAAAGGATATGTTTTGCATACCCGTATTTTTCGTCCGGCTCGTAATAAGGCTTAAACATGACCGGATTGGCGCGTATCACCTTGCTGTACATTTCGCTTCCCCCGTCCATCGGCCCCCGGTAGTCGTCGAAAGTAGCGCTCAAACGGGTAATAAGTTCCGTCGTTTTCGTCAGTTTCAGGTTAACATTGGAACGTACCGAAATTTTCTTCAAATCGATATTGGAGTTGAAATTATTGCGTTTATCCACTTTCAGGTTCCCGTTATCCTGGGTAAAATTAACGGCCACATAATAACGCGCCACAGTGCCTCCGCCGGCCAGACTGAGATTGGCGCGATAGTTATTCGTCACATCCTTAAACATCGTGTCATACCAGTCTGTTGCCGGAAAAATATTGGGATACAATCCGCGCTCGGTCATGTATATTTTTTCCGAAGAATAGATATTCAGTCCCAGCGGGTCGCGTGTTTTCACCGATTCGTTGTGCATTTTCATAAACGTCACCGGATCGGCGGTTTCAATCATCTTCGTTGCGCTCGAAAAAGAAGTTTCTATGCGTGCATTGACGGCAATCTTTCCTTCATGGCCTTCTTTCGTCGTAACCATAATCACGCCGTTCGCTCCGCGGGCGCCGTACAGGGCTGTTGCCGTTGCATCTTTCATGATCGAGAAACTGGCGATATCGTCCGTATTCATGCGGGCGAGGTCTTCCGAGCCGAGTTCAACGCCGTCGATCAGAATCAGCGGGTCTTTTTTGGAGTTGGCCCCAAATGAAGTAATACCGCGTATAAAGAAGTTGGCATTATCCCGACCCGGTTCGCCGCTTTGCTGGTAGGAGATCAACCCCGCCACACGGCCGGAAAAAGCCGTTGTCAGATTCGAACTCGGTACGCGCAGTTCCGACGGTTTTACAGTAGAAATGGAAGCGAGGACGCTTTCCTTCTTCTGCTTGGAAAAAGCTACGACCGACACCTCTTCCAGTTCCTTGGCATTGGATTCGAGCGTAACGGTCAATTCTTTTTCGCCGTTGTAGTCGATTGTTTTCGTAACCATACCCAGATAAGACACAACGAGCTTGCATTGCGCCGGTACTTCAAAATCAAACTTGCCATCCATATCGGCAATCACTCCCTGCGTAGTACCCTGAATCTGGACGGTGGCTCCGGGCAACACGTCTCCTCCTTCGTCAAGGATTACGCCTTTCACTTTCACTTTCTGTTGTGTGACTTCCGTAACAGACAAATCTTTGTTCTTTTTTGCCTGTGCAAACTGAACACAACATAAAGAAAAACATAACAATAATAACGGTAAATGTCTTGCAATTCGAAATTTACCCCATGAGTTCCCTTTTAGATAAAGTGTTCCCATTACTGCATTTCTTTTTTTTGTAATCATAGTTTTTTAAAAATTTGATATTTATTCTTATCTCTAATTCCGGAATTACATATTTGTAAACATCCCGGAACCTCTGTGCCATACCGGTTCCGGCGGCGCTCAGTTCCATCGATGTTTTTATGGCCTGTACACAGCATGTTATGAAAAAACAGGACGAAAAATATTCGCGCTGTAAAAATAATATCGGGAAGATGGTAATACTTGCAGATGATATAAATCAATCTCTTCGGAGAATAAGTAACCCGCGCCAAGCCATGAACTGCTGTAATTATACATCCGTTCATGGCATCAAACAATTTTAAACAAACGGACAACAGCAAACCTGATATATACAAAACAATAAATAATGTATATATCAAGCAATGTCCAACCCTCTCTACAGGCCGTGTACGTGGGGGGGGGGGGGGGGTAAATGCTTAATGTTCAATAACATACATGGCATGAAATTGATTATCTTTCCCGCAAAAAGTTTAAATTTGTTCACAGCATTATATTTTATTGATTAAAAAGTGTGCAAATATATAATTGTTTTTTGAGATTAACAACAATATGTGCGTTAATTTTTTCCAATTAACATATTTCTTCAGCATCCTGTCTTTGCATCTCATTCCGGCGCTTCTGTTCCGGAAAGTGATACGGCTCGCTGCAGGGATGGCACCGTCCGGCAGAAAAACGGTGAAACAGACATACGGCCGCTACCTCCTGCAACACGGTGCCGGACGGCCGTTTCCGTTTCCGGTTTTCCGGGAAATATCACCGGAGAGGAGGAGAGCTTATAGAAAAAAAGCTTATAGGAACCTTATAGGATACTTACGAGATCCTTATAGGATACCCCCGGCATAATGGAAAATGAACACGCAAGTGTGAAGCAACGCACAAAACCATCCCGCACACACATTTTCCCGCAGGGCGTTGTCCGGACCGGTTCACCTCTCTGTTTTTCGGAAACAGGCGGAGATCTCTATCATTTCAGTCCCTTTTATCCGGTAAAAACGCTGATTCGTTTGAGCGGAATCCAGTCCGCCAAGGGCTTCCATATACGGGCCTAATTTGATATAATCGAAAT
This sequence comes from Tannerella sp., assembly GCA_031265585.1. Classification (GTDB taxonomy): domain Bacteria; phylum Bacteroidota; class Bacteroidia; order Bacteroidales; family Tannerellaceae; genus Tannerella. The sequence goes on from JAISCL010000025.1 coordinate 12,881, forward strand.
GCCGGCAGGAACAGGTCGCCGGAATGTGCTGTTTCCCCGAATACCAGGCCGTCTTCAGGCGATTTTGAGTCGTCCGGCGTACAAACGCCGCCAATTGCTCTATTTCCTGTGGAGCGGCATCCCCGCCCATAAAACAGATACAGGTAATGGCCTGTCCGTATTTCTTCATCAAATCCGTAAGAGCGGTTTCGTCCAGCACTTCGCCTGTATCTTCCATCAGGGAAGGGCTGTGGCATCCCTTGCAGCGGTTGGGGCAGTTTGACAGATGGATGGCCAGCGTTGTTTCGCCCGGGACTTCCTGAAAAACAATATCATAACTGACGAACCGTAGCATAATGGCGCTGTGCAGCCTCCTTCTGCCTGCTTTGGGAAAAATTACTGATCCGTTTCATATAACCGATGATCCGCGTCAGGTAGTCCAGGTTCCGGCTTTTGCACGACGGACATTCCGTAAGGTTTCGCTTATCAATGTGGCCGCAATCATTGCAAACCGTATTCGGTATGTTAAATGTAAAATAATTGCAGCCTTCCTGCGCTGCAACGCGCAGTAGCTGGCGATACTGTTCCCGGCTTAAATGTTCGTCCAGGTTCAGATGCAGGGCCGAGCCTCCGGTCAGATGTTCAATATACTTCTTTCCGTGCAGGCGGAATTTATCGATTATATTCAGCGACCGGTCTTCCACAATATAGAAATAACTGTTGTAACAGTCGCGGTTCACCTTATACCCGTCGCGTTTATCCCATTTGGCATGTTTCACACCGACATTCTCGGCGGGAATCATTTCACAGTTGAACATCACCTCTTTCGTCCGGTATTTTTTATTATAATCTTCAATCATACCGAGGATTCCCTGCACAAACTCAACATAGCGGGAGTTGTCGCTGATCTCTATCCCCAGCGCCTCTGCCGCTTCTACCAGTCCGTTCACTCCCACCGTCAGGTACTGGCGGCCCATATTGATATAGCCCGAATCGAATAACGGCAACATCCCTTTTTCCTGCATATATTTCAGATTCGCGTTGTAAGCCAGCTGCACCTTATGTACAAGGTCTACGATTTCCTCCAGAAAGAACTGATACGGGTACGATTTGCGTAAAGCATGCTGGATACAGCGATTCAGGTTGATGGTCAATACGCTTTTCGAACCGGTGGAAACACCTCCGGCGCCTAACGTATAACTAAACCCGTTATCCTGAATTTCATTCCGCAGCCGGCAGCAACTGCTTAACGAATCCGCATTATCACTGATATAGGTAAAGAACGAATGTCCTTCGGCATACATTTCGGCGGTAAAATCACCGTATTCCTGATCTTTTGCATCGCCGTTTTCGGTCAGAAGCGCCATCGTTTCAACCGGAAATGTCAACACGGTACGCGTGCGTTCGCGGTTAAACCATTTCATAAAACGCTTTTGCAGCCAGTTAAGCGAATCCCAGTCAGGCTTGCTTCCGTCCGGGAAAAAAAATTCTCCGAACAGGCTTTCAAAATAATAGCTGTCATAATAAGAGATATTCCAGAAAACAGCCTGAAAGTTTCGCGCTCCGGTAGGCTGGTTAATAGAATAAACAATCTGTTCAAAATAATCGGTAATCACCTTGTCGAGCGTACGTTGCTTTTTGGATAAATCAACCACTTTATCCGCATTCAGATAATAATCGGAACCATATTCCAGCCCGATAAAATAATTCATATACATCAGGAACTCAGGCGTTGCACAAGCTCCGCTAAGCATACTCGACACCATAAATACCATGTTTACAAACCCGCCGCAAAACGACTTCAGGTTGGTCGGGGCTTTGGAATTTCCCCCGATAGAGGTCGTACCGCCAATCAGCCAGGGATACATGGTGATACTGGCGCAATAATTAGCAAGGCTTGTTTCATCATTTTTATAGATATAATGATCATTCAATAAATGGAGGTATTTATCCGAAACTTCTTTTCCGTACATATCTTTGAGACGGTCTGTCAGCATCCGGCGGTTCAGGCGAATAAAGTTTGATTTGGGGAGTTCGCCGATAAGTGTTGCCATATTTTTATTTTCCACGTTGGCGTTCGAATCGTATTTGCTTCCCGACGCGGCATTTTTGGCATTGCAATAATCCATCAAAAACCGCAGTTTATCCCTCACCTCCCGGTCTTCTTCATGTTTTTGCCGGTAAAGCATATACGATTTGGCGACCGCATAGTATCGTTCCGCCATCAAAGCGATTTCTACCTGGTTTTGTATATCTTCCACGGTAGCGCCGTCTTTGATACTAACCCTGCATAAAATATTAGTGATCACATCCTCCGTAGCAAAACTGCCCACTGATAAAAAAGCCTTTGCGATCGCACTCTTAATTTTCCCAATAGAAAAAACCTCCTTTTTTCCGTCTCTTTTGATAATAAATAATTCCATGATAACTTTATTAAACCACCTGTTATAAAAACACCACAAGATTCCTTTTCCATTCGGAATAACCGGAATCATATCGTCGCAAAGGTAAACCTTATTTTTATACTATTACCAAATCCGGCAAACTTTTTTTTCAACAAAATAACAAGAGTTTCCCAAAATATTTTATATTCTAATAATTATCAACATAATATATTTTTAAAATCACCAAAAAGTTTTCCAAAAAGAGAATTAATATAAACAATCGCCGTTTTAGTTCCAATATATATACAGAGATTCCAACCGGTTTGCTTCTCCGGCTTTTTAATATGTATGCGAATAGAGAAAATCACGAATCTTGACTTCACGTTATCAGGGGATTTCGCTGTAATTTTTTATTTTTTGTTTTTTTATGGTTCATTTGCTTGCAATAAATAAAAAAAATACTCTATCTTTGCCCCGATCAAAAAAATAAGAGTGATTAAAAACAAAATAAGATGAGTTCTAATACATTATTCATACAGGAAACAAAAAATAGAAAGGCGTTAAGTATTTTTATGCCTTTTAATTTGTTTGTTGTAAATATTTTGTGCTCTCTCTCTCTCTCTCTCTCTCTCTCTCTCTCTCTACAATAATATATGCATGCGCGCTACGCGCG
>JAISCL010000111.1 GCA_031265585.1 Tannerella sp.
CCCGAATATCAACTCTATAATCTGAAAACAGATTTGGGACAGCAAGTCAACCTGGCAGCACAGGAACCGGAACGGGTCGAAGCCATGACAGCTCGCTACCGGGAATTGTGCGGTAAAGACATTTTGTAGCGCGTGAACAGCCGGCAGGGGCGAAAGATCTTTCATCCCTGCCGCTATTGTCGCATTGAATATCGACATCGCCCCCCATGGCCGGAATGCGCCGGCTGTATGCGATTGAAAAGGCCGGAGCGCACGGTCAATGAGTCCGGACACAGCAAGGCTGTTTTTGCAGGAAAAGCTCCGCTTTTTCGATCGCTTCGTGTATGTTGCTGCAAATGTTTTCACTGCCTATTCTTTCATCCATTTTATTCCGGATCAGTACATCGCGTACCTTTTCATTCACTCCCGACAGGATGATCTGGATGTTTTCCCTGGCTGATAAGCGGCACAGGCTTTCCAGGTTATGCAGTCCGGTAGAATCCATAAACGGCACTTTCCGCATACGGACGATCCGGGCTTTCGGCTTGCCTCCAAGCTGCTTCATACATTCGTCGAACTTGTTGGCTATCCCGAAGAAAAACGGGCCGTCTATCTCGTATACTTCAACGCCTTCGGGAACCGTCAGCGCTTCGTCGTCGTGAATGAACCCGGTCTCTTCCGACAAGTCGATTTTGTCCGTCGTGACGGATACGCGCGTTGTTTCGGCTATCCGTTTCATGAAGAGAACCATCGCCAGCAGCAGGCCTATCTCCAGGGCGATGGTAAGGTCGAAGATCACAGTCAGGAAAAATGTGACGAGCAGTACGATTACATCGCTTTTGGGGTTTTTCAGCAGGGAACGGAAAGTGCGCCATTCGCTCATGTTCCAGGATACGATAATCAATACGCCGGCCAGGCATGGCATGGGTATATGCCGGGTCAGCGGGCCGAAAAAGAGCAGGATCATCAGCAGTACGATGGCGTGGATGATGCCGGCTACCGGCGTGCGTCCCCCGTTGTTGATGTTTGTCATCGTACGTGCAATGGCTCCGGTTACCGGGATGCCGCCGAAAAACGGAACAACGATGTTAACCGCTCCCTGGGCGATAAGCTCCGTATTCGAATGGTGCCTGTCTCCCGTGACGCCGTCTGCCACGGTAGCCGAGAGCAATGATTCGATAGCGCCGAGCAGCGCAATGGTGAAAGCCGACGGTAACAGCCTGTTAACCGTTTCCATGTTCAGGGGAATGGCTTCGGGTTGAGGAAGGGTTGCCCTGATCTCAAAATTGTCGCCGATCGTTTCTATTCCCGTAATACCCAGATACCGGCGCATCAGGTAGACAATAATTGTCATGAGGATGATTGCCACTAATGAACCCGGAATCTTTTTTGATATCCTGGGGGTCATGATGATGATTGCAATACTCAGCAGGCCGGTCAGTAAAGACCACCAGGATATGAGGGAGATGTTTTGGGCGTATACGGCCCATTTGGAGAGGAAATCTCCCGGCAGTCTGTCGACGGTCAACCCGAATAAGTCTTTCATCTGGGTCGTAAAAATGGTCAGGGCAATGCCGCTTGTAAAACCCACAACAATAGGATAGGGGATAAATTTAATAACGGAGCCGAGCCGTAACAGTCCCATTAATACAAGGATCAGTCCGGCCAGAAAGGTGGCAATAACCAGCCCTTCTATGCCGAAATTCTGTATAATGCCATAGACAATCACAATAAAGGCGCCCGTAGGCCCGCCTATCTGAACGGAACTTCCTCCCAGGAACGAGACGAAGAAACCGCCAATAATCGCCGTAACAAGTCCCTTTTCCGGACTGACACCCGATGCGATACCGAAAGCAATAGCCAGAGGCAGGGCTACAATACCGACAATAATTCCTGCCATCAGGTCGTTTATAAATTTTTCTTTGGAGTATGATTTCAGGGACTGAAACAGTTTCGGCCTGAAATCCAATGCAATTTTCATTTTAGCTATATCTGTTAAAAAACGCTGCAAATATAGTGCAAGTTGAGCGCATTGCAAAATAAGTCCGTTTAATTTTCGCATGTCACGGGCCGGCGATCGCCTCCCGGAACAAATAAAATGGAATATCAGGGAATTTACAGTGCCATTTATACTTTACACAGGATAGATTGTGCACCTGTACGCCGTAGAGACGCGATGCATCGCGTCTCTACATTGAACCGCGTTATTCCGGCGAATGTCGGGTTGCACAAAACCATCCTGCGCGCAGTATAAAGTGCCATTTTAAAGTGCCATTATTTTATCGTGTGTGGGATACGCTTCCCAAAAACCGCCGACCGCCCCCCGTTTGCACCTTTTACGCCCGTCAGGGATTTTGTTTTTCGGCTTCTTGAGATGCTTTTGTTGTAATTATGATCACGCCGTTTTTCCCTTTTTCTCCGTAATGGGTAGTAGCTGTTGAATCCTTCAGTATGCTAAAGGATTTAATGTCATTTACATCTATGTCTTTGATATTACCCGAATATTCTTCCCCGTCAACAACTATCAGCGGTTCCTGTTTGTTAATGTTTGAGAGCTGATCGATTATGTTTTTATCTTCACATGTCGTGTATTTAATATTATTTATTATGTATTTAATCTCATTTGTCTCAGAGGACTTAACAGTATCTGAATTTTCCTTCCCGTCAATAACTATCAGCGTTTTCTTCCCATCATCGCCATCAAAGTCTACTAACACGTTATTTCCATCCATACTTATACTTTTAATTTTTCTGTTTGGCGTTTTGTCGTTTATATCTTTCGTTTCCCCGGCAGGAGCAGCGCTATCCTCCAGTCCGGTTTCCTGTGCATGTTTTTTCGTAATAATCAAAATGGCATTCTTTTTTCCGTACAGTTCCATCGCCTTTTTATCCTTCATTACGGTAAAGGAGTGAATGTCGTGCGGATTCAAATCACTAATGGAAGTAACTTCTTTCCCGTCCACATATAAGACGATGTCCGACGGTTTATCTTTCCCGTTTATCCAAAAGGGGACGTCTTTTTGAACTTTATTCGAAAGATCCTTAACACGGGCGCCAAAAGGAATCACTGCGACCGAATCGTCCGCAGCGGTTTTATCCTGCTCTGTGAGAACGGGTATCGAATAGCTGTACTCAGGTTTTGCAAAAGCCGACAGGAAGACGGCAAATGCGGGGACTAACAGCAATACGGCGAGTTTTTTCGCCGGTTTGGAAACATTTTTTTTCATCATGGCAATTCTTTTAAATTTGTTATTGTAATGTGTAAATGAGTTTGTAAATGCAAAAACAGGCGTTTTGAGCGCGCAGTTAATCAACGCGGCGTGATAAACAGCCGGAGAGTTTCCCCTGCGCAGCACCGCGCGGTCGGCCAGAAATTCATGATTCTCCTTGACTGCCTGTAAATATAGCCAGGCAAAAGGGTTGAACCATTGCAGGATACAGATGATTTGTGCGAGTAACAGATCCATCCAGTGCCGCTGTTCGACATGGGCCGTTTCGTGTTCCAGAATCAACCGTCTTTCCACTTCGGAAAGGTTGGCGGACTTATCCATAAATATGTATCCGAAGAAAGAAAACGAAGACTGAATCTCCGCCACTTCGACGACGGACGGGCTTGTGCGACGGTGCGCGCTCTGCTTACGAATCATGTTGCGGATTTTGTTCAGTCCGTTCAGGTTATGCAGCAGCAAAACCAGTACGCCCGCGAGGTAAATCCCAATGACGACAGGTATCCGGTTTGCGACAAACCCGGGTTGAGCCTCCTGAACAGGGCTGTTTCCGGGAAAAGTCGCCGGCGGGAGATTCAGTATAACGGAGTAGCGGTACTGGCAAGATGCCAAAACAAACGAGAGCGCTAATCCGCTCAGCAAAAAGAAACGGTTGAATCCGAAAAAGGTTTCCCTGCGGAAAAAGAACCAATAGACAGACCAGAACAGGGCAATCCAGATACCGTATTTAAGGAGGTAGATTTCCATAGCGGCGTTTATTCGTCGATTTTATTTTCCTTACGCAAGGCTTCCCTTGTTTCTTCCAGCAGTTTGTCCAGTTCCTCCATGGAGAGGTTGTTTTCTTTTGCAAAAAAAGACACCATGGAGGCAAAAGAATTATCGAAATAATTCTTCATGATAACCGACAGTTGGGACTTGGAGTAAGCGTCTTTTTTCATCAAAGGGAAATAAGTATTCATTTTCCCGGCGTTTGCATGTTCGACAAACCCTTTGTTTTCCAGAATACTGAGAACCGTAGCGACGGTTGTTCGGGCAGGTTTGGGCAGCTCGAATTTTTCCAGTATTTGCTGGACGGTTCCCTGTTCGAGTTCCCAAAGAATCTTCATCACCTGTTCTTCTGCCTTTGTTAATTTTAGAGTCATATTTTTCCGTTTTATATAGAATCAACGCTGCAAATGTGTGTCTAAAAAGTTAGACAAACAAATTAATGACGTTAAATAATTATAAATAAGTGCGGAATACGATTAACTACGCCTGTCGACGCAGTACGATGCGACAATTATATATAACCTTTTGTATCATTAATAAAATCAATCATTTACAAAGTATTCAGGCAGGAACTTTGCGAGACGGTTATCTCAGTTTCGCGAGATAGTTATATCAACTTTGCGAGATAACTATCTCACGAACGCAATATAACCATCTCGCGAGTGCGATATAACTATCTCACGAAAACGAGATCACCGTCTCGCAAAAGCGACAGGAATGGAGTTATGAAAAAAGTATTATTTCTTATCCCGAACTCAGGTTTTTTACAAGGGAGTTTTTTCTTTGTTATTTTTTCGTTATCTCACCGGGATTCGAACCTGGACTAACAGAACCAAAACCTGTTGTGCTGCCATTACACCATGAGACAATCGGCGCTTTCCTTAAAAGCGGTGCAAAAGTAATCGTATTTTATCACATTTGCAATTAATTTTTCTGAAATCTATTTTGCAATGAGCAAATAGTAATTCTTTTTACCGCGCTGAACAAGCAGGTATTTGTTGTTCAACAGATCATCGGTGTTTATGACAGCATCATATTCTGCCAGCTTCTCCTTGTTTATACTTACGCCGCCGCTCTGTACCAGTTTGCGCATTTCCCCTTTTGACGGGAATACCATTGCTTTATCGGTACACAGATTGACCGCTTTTATGCCTGCGGACAGTTCATCACGTGATATGTCAAACCGGGGAACTCCTTCAAATACGGATAACAGGGTGTCTTCATCAATTTTCTTCAATGTGTCTGATGTTGCATTCCCAAACAGGATATTGGATGCTTCCACCGTTGCATGATAGTCCTCTTCGGAGTGTACCATAACTGTCACTTCCCGGGCCAGGCGTTTTTGTAATGGACGCAGATGAGGGGCGTCAGCCTGCTCTCTTTCCAGTGATGCGATTTCTTCCCGGTTTAATGCCGTGAATATTTTGATGTATTTAGCGGCGTCTTCGTCACTTACATTCAACCAGAATTGATAGAACTTATAGGGAGATGTATAACGGCGATCCAGCCAGACGTTTCCGGATTCCGTTTTGCCGAATTTACCTCCATCCGCTTTCGTGATAAGGGGGCATACGAGGGCAAACGCTTCCGCTTCCGAACCTAAAGTGCGGCGTATCAGGTCGGTTCCGGTCGTAATGTTTCCCCACTGGTCAGAACCTCCCATCTGAAGACGGCATCCTTCATGCCGGTATAAATGCAGGTAATCATACCCCTGCAGTAACTGATAGGAAAATTCCGTGAACGACATGCCGACATTGGATTCTGCACTCAGGCGTTTTTTGACGGAATCTTTTGCCATCATGTAGTTTACCGTCAGATGTTTTCCGACATCGCGGATGAAATTGAGAAACGTATAGTCTTTCATCCAGTCATAATTGTTCACTAACCTGGCTGCATTGGGCGCATCGGAATCAAAATCAAGAAATTTGGCAAATTGTTTTTGAATGCAGTCCTGATTGTGACGCAGGGTCGCTTCGTCGAGCAGGTTGCGTTCGGCCGATTTCATCGACGGGTCTCCGATCATACCGGTAGCGCCGCCTATAAGCGCGATCGGCCGATGACCCGCACGTTGAAAATGTTTCAATATCATGACGCTGACTAAGTGCCCGATATGCAGTGAATCCGCCGTAGGATCAAACCCGATATAGGCGGATGTCATTTCTTTTTTTAACTGTTCTTCCGTTCCGGGCATCATATCGTGTATCATGCCTCTCCATTTCAGTTCTTCTACAAAATTCATTGTATTATTATTTATTTTAACGTCGCGCAAAGGTAGCGCAAGTCGGGAGAAATACAAAATAAACCCGTTTATTTTTACCTGTTCCGGGGTGAAGCAACAGCAGCAACCCGACAGATACGAACAGGGAATGGTGCGTCCTGAATTTGTAGAGACGCGATGCATCGTGTCTCTACGACGTGCGCACACACAACGCGTTCTTTGACATATCGGTTTACACGCAAATACAGATTAGTTTTGCCTGTTTTCGGAAAATGAATTATCTTTGCAGCAGTATTTTTAATTCAAAAACTGAAAGATTATGGAATCGACAATATTAAATCCGACGCAGCTATGGCTGTTGCAGTTTTTTGCACGCAACGGCGACGAAGAACGCCTGAAAGAATTGAAAGAGGTATGGCTCGAACATGTCCGCAAAAAGGTGGACGAAGAAGGCAGGCGTCTTTGGGTAGAAAAAAACATGAGCGACGAAATGATGGACGAAATACTTAATACGCATCTCAGAACGCCTTACAATCCCTATAATAGATGAAGACAGTTCTGGATACAAACTGTCTGATCATTTCCATACAGGAATACTCCCGGTATCATTGGCTATGGCAGGCGTTTCGTGACAAAAAAATCGTCCTGTGTTATACAAACGAAATACTGAGCAAATATTACGAGATTTTGTCGCGTTATTATTCTGTGCCCTTTGCCGATGCTCGGCACCGCCAATGCCATGCCTGTTACGGTTTATTACAATTGGAATCTTATAACTGCCGATCCCGACGACAACAAGTTTGTGGATTGCGCAATCAGCGCCAGTGCAAAATATATTGTTTCCAACGACAGACATTTCAAAATACTGGAAGACATTGATTTTCCGAAAGTGAATATATCCACGATTGATGAATTTAAAGAAATCATGCAGGTTTAATCTGTTGTAAGTATTTTACATTCAAAAAGCGTGTAAACCGACAATAAAAAGGTTTACACGCTTTTTTTATTGTCATCGCACCCCGCGTAGAGGATGTCTTAAAAGGGCGACATCTTTTTTTAATCAGGCCGCGAATTTGAGGGGGAAATTTTCGGTTGATGAGGTTTGAGGAATGAAAAAGCGACAAATCACAAAAATTTTCGG
>JAISCL010000186.1 GCA_031265585.1 Tannerella sp.
ATATCTTTGAACGCCTTTTATCACTCCATCTTTGCAGTAATTTTCATTGCCACATTTCGGACATTTCATATATTTTTTTGGGCGCAAAGGTAATAAACTATATTGAATTAACAATACCATCGTATTATATACTCAATCTGGACAGGATAAATACGTCAGGTTTAAATATAACATAACTTCCAGCGGGATTTCCCTGAAAAAATATTTGGAGTTTTGATTCGCTATGGATTTTAAAATACCCATCAGCCTGGATGGATCCAAAGCCAATGACGCATACTGCAAATTCCATAATGGGAAGCCATCTTTTCCATTGGTTTATGAAAACCTGATATATGTTCGGGATAATCATCCTGATTTTTTTAAAAACAACATTTCATTTAATGCGGTTTTACATAACTTGAATAATGAACCGGAAGTTTTTCGATTTACTGTATATGACACATAATGAAAAAAAATTACTGAAATTGTTTCTCTATTGCATTCGATTGATTTTGCACCATATTTACTCTTAATTCTTCACATGGCAAAGATTCGGCCGATCAAAAACTATTTCGTAATTAGATGGCGAGGGACATAGCCATTGATAAATACAATTATCGCATGGCGCCTGATCCCTCAATTTAAACCATGATTGTCCTTTAGTAAATTCTTTGTATACAATCGAATACGGTGAATCGTCAATAGTTCCCAATAAAAGCGCATTTACATTGGCATAAACATTTCCATCAAGCATCACTGTCAGTTTGCCAAAATCTTCGATATTAAACGCCTGTCGCATAAAAATTTCGTTTTTGGATAAATCAATTTTATCCAACTCATCTTTTTCTATAAATATATTTGATTCAAAAAAAGGCAGGTTTTCTTTGTTGTATAAGGGGATAAACCGGATATTTTGACCTGCTGAAAACGCTTCAAACATACTTGAAAATTGCATAAAATCATCCTCTGAAAACACAAAGATCGTGAAGGAAAACGGAAAAGAAATATCCTGTAAATATGAAATGTCAAAAACAGTATCAACCAACACATTAAACTGAGTATGGACTGGCCATTTTATATCTTTTATTTTCTGTGCATTATTCAAAAAATCCTTTATCATTATATGAATGGTAGATTGAACGGAAAAATCGGAAATATCGTTGATCAGTCGTTCAAAACCCGAATATGAAAACAGATTGCCAACTAGATTGATATTGGATAAAAAGGGATTCCTGCTGTTTTTAATAAACGATCGAATTTTCGAACTGTTTAAAACCTGGCAACTTTTAACGAGAAAAATAGTTTGCTTAAAATATTCATTATTTCCATGTTCACTTCCATTTATATAAAATGTAAGTTCATGAAGATTTTGAAGAATTTTGCCCTTGAATCCAAGTTTATGCTGTTCTTCATAATAATTTTTATTATCTTGAACTTTTAATATGGGGTTCAATGAAATCGGCCTTTTATCAAATACAACATTAAGTGACAGATATCCGGCTTGTATGTTTATTAACGAATTAATCCATTGATTAATCTCATCATCATTGATAGCTTCATCTGTTAATTCAGCTGTATACAAATTATCTATTTTCAGAAGTTGATGACAAATTTTTTCGATTTTATCCGACAAATAGAAAAGAAGTTTTGTTTTGTTCTCCGCATTATAGACTAATCCTGTATTGTCTTTCAACCATAAAAATGTATCACCATGTAGAGTAAACCAGTGCTTTTTCATAAATTCACAATGTAAAACTAATTTCGTTTAATACTTTTTCGTAATAATGAGGGTGTTTCCGAAGATAAATAAAATTTTGTTCTTTTTCTTTATCAAAGATTTCCGGAGTACAGAAATTAGGACAATGCGAAGATTTTTTCCTTATGTCGTCGATATGATACACACATTGAGGGCAAAATGTGTTAGTTGCACAACAAATACATTGATCAGCAGATTTTGATAAATAATAATTTTGTCGTTCTGCAACATGCTTATAATCCAATTCTACAAAATCATCATGAACATAGCCTACTTCAAAATCATGATCAATGCGTTCGCATGGCAAAATTTTACCGTCGGCAGCTACAAATAATTTTTTCGCAAAAGGAGTACATGTTCCTGTTAAAATTTTATTATTGCCAAACTTTTGCATTAACAATTGATTATAATTATAATAAATATTTCCACTTGTATGATATAAAAATTGTGATAATTGATAGCCTTTAGGCATTTCTAAAAAATATTTATCTTCAATTGCCTCACAGTTAGTAGATTTAATAAGACTTTGCGATAGATTTTGATAAATTTTCCGGAATTCTTTCTTTTTATCTTCACTTATCCCAAAAGGAGCTATTGGTGAAATTTTGGGTGTTTTATTAAAATGAGTCTTGAAAAAATCAAGAACAGGTTCTACATCATTTCTGTTGTGCAGTACCGAAATAAAATTTACGCGTTGTTCATTGAAATATTCGGGATAAGTTTGCTGTAATAATTTAACATTGCGTATAACCTGATTGTATGAATTATTGCCAGACCGATCTATCCTGTAACTTTGCGCTGTCTCATCACCATCAAGACTGACAGTCAAATAAAACTTTTTTTCTGCCAAAAAGTCGATATATTTATCCAACAGTACTGCATTGGTAGTCATTGCATAATATATTTGTCTGCCGGTAATATCCGACCGTTCAACATAGTCGATAATTTTTTTAACAAGAGACATATTTAGTAAAGGCTCACCACCATAAAAACCCATAATAAGAGGTAAATTAGTATCCGTTATATAATTCTCTTTCCACAAATTTAGAAGATAATCTATCATCAGCTGAGCTTTCTTAAATGGTAAGTCTCTACTTTTCCTTACATCATATTTTTGATATAATTGTTCTGATAATCCGCAATATTTGCACTTTAAATTACATTTTTCGGTAACCTCAAAAACGATATTTTTAAGATTAATCAGATTGTTTTTTATTATTTTTTCGTCTATTAAACCAATCGTTTTCATCATGCATATTTATTTGAATTTGATAATCCTTACTACCGGATTATCATTTTCGTCCAGTGTTGCCGCAAACTTTTCGGCATTCCCTTTCAATTGATTTTTTCTGTAAGCTTCTACTATCGACGGCGCCTGGATCAGTTCGGCAGTTCTGTTTTTGGTCGTCATGGCGGGGGGATTGCCCGGAGGACTCCATTTGTCCATATCAAATTCAGTATCTAAAATCGACGGTTTACTTATTTCACCAGTTTCAAATTCATACATAAAAATCGGTATCCGTCCACCTCTCCTATTAAAAGCTATAGGAATCGTACCCATTAGGGTAAATTTATTGGTTGTTAAAAGAGTTGTCCATACAGTCCTCGGATCAGAGGAGGCATGAACCGATGGCCGGCGGATTAACAGGGGAATTAGCTCCCTGTTTTGGGTTAGCAGATACAGCGTGTCGGATGATATGTCCGCAATCACAAAATCCTGACCGTAATACATGCTATGGGGATAATAAATAAAAGTAGGTCTCCAGTCATTCCCTACTTTTTCAGCAAAACGGGTTGAATATCTTTCCGGCAAATGAATGTCCAGAACGGAAACCGTACTTCCATCCTTTTTTGATACAAGACGGTAAGGATTTGTTTTGGGAGGATTGCTTTTCATGCCGGGCTGCTCCACATGCACGTCATCATAGATAAGCAGCGTTTCGTCGTCAAAATTGAAAACTTTCGTTTCATAATGATTGAGCTTTATATTCAGCGTTCGCCGGTATTCCCCGCTTAGCGAATAAATATGGATGGTATGGGAACACACAAATATTTCCTCCTCCTTTTCATCCAGCATTGTACCTGCACCGATCCAAGTATATTCCTGACCGCTTGCTCCTTTATGATTGAAATGGGAATGGATTTTCCCGTTGCGGTTGAAAACGAATATATCGCCCCGTATAAGTTCATGTACGAGGATATAGCTGTCGGAAACATACGAAAGCGTCGCCTTATCGCTTAATAAAACATCGTCAGTTGTCTCCAGTGGGATATATTCAATGGCGGCAATATCCTGGAGACGCAACTCTTTTTTTTGGTATTCTTTTGAAATATCAATGATCGGCAAGTCGTCTGTTTTTGACTGGGAACTTGTGACTTGACTTCCCGTTAAAAAAAATGGTGTCAGCAAGATGAGATTTTTTATTTTCATAATTTTTCATTTATACTTTGCTATACAAGAAAAACAAAGGGTGTGTCAAATCCATTTTAGAAAGTTTTACCCCATTATAGCTGTTGTGGCAAGGGTGAAATTAATAAATTCAGACTTTTGACACACCCTCATTTTCGTTCAAAAGTGTGAATCTAATGAGCTACTGGAATATCCATTCACATATACAAGTCCCATATCAGTCGACGACTGACCAGGTGGCATGTAACCCGTGCCATCCCAAGATGCACAAAGACAAGGATGACAAGTACACCAGCATGTATCACCACCACCTTTCAAGGCATTCTTCTGCCTTGCATCTAACGCATCCTTACTAAGATGATTTAACTTTAAATTCTCAAGCTTTTTCATTTTTTCTAAATTTATAAATTAATTATCAAAAATATATCACAAATTTGCAAAAAAGAAAAATATCATGCAATAGGTGATTTCCCCATATTTTCAACCACATTATTTTGTTTATTATCAGTAAAATACGGTTTGTATTTGGAATTTGTAATAAAAATTGTATTTTGGCGTGACTATCTTTTTTGTTTTCTTTGTTTAATCGCTTTAGGAGCAGTTTTAGAATGAACGGGAGGGGAATGGTAGATCAGTCTGCGATTGGAAGCGTATTGGATAGCCTGTTCTATAGTGTTTACTCCCAATTTTTCAAAAAGTGTCCTCCTTATATTTTCTATCGTTTTATTAGCCACATTCATTTTATCGGCCGTTTCTTTCAGGGACAATCCTTGTTGGGCCCATACAAGCACCTCCTTTTGTCTTTTGCTTAATGGGAAAAATTAGTAATGCTTCCATTTTTTTGTTTTAAAAGAATAATCGGAATGATTCATATTCTTATAATGTACGCATAATTGATTATCCTGTTTTCGAATAATGGAAGCGGATAGCATACAAATTCCATATCGTAACTGTTCATTCAACCACCGTGGCTTCAACTTTACATAGGTCATAAGATAATCGGATTTTCTATTTGATGATAAAGAACTTTTAACCCGAAGTAAGAACGAAAAATAATTAACTTGGTCCGCCGACAATTCACCGTTGTTCAGACTATTCAAAATGGTATTATGAATGTCTTTCCAAAAAAGTATATCTTTCGGATGAATCGACTTATTGAAAAAATCATAACCAAGCGTTTTTTGCATTTCTTGCGTATAACCGCACAAAACTAAGTCGTTGTTTGATATATACTGAATTTTTTTTCGATCAAAATCAAATACAACAAGCGCTTCAGTCATCATGCTCGACAAAAAATCATATGCAATAAACCATTTATCTGTATCTATTGACGAACTACTTTCTTGTATTATCTGTCCGCTTTGTGTTACCATTATGATAAACTATTCTGTTTTTAACTCCCAAAGGTACTATTTTAATCTCAAATCTATATTGTATTGAGCTAATTTTTTTTATTCAAATATGTGGATATCAGTAGTTTTTGTTCCATTTCACATTAGAAATCAAGTCAGTTTATTTTCATAAGCGAACGGCCTGTCTATAATCCTGAAATTGTGCAATGCAGCGTACGTAGCAAAGACACTCTAACTTTTTCAACCGGCATTCGTATTTGACTGTCCGGTAGCGCTTAATACTCCCGATGGCATGTTCAACTCTGACCCTGAAAGAAGAAACTGTGCGGTTGTCCCATTTCTGTTCCGGCATTAACTCTTTTTCTCTTCGGCTTTTTCTGCGACTGAACAATCGTAATACCTTCTCGGCGGACCGCCAGCATACATTGTTCACGCACACAATCTCTCCCTTGTGCCGCTTACCGTTCATGCGGTATTCCGATAAATATTCATCATGCGCTTCCTTATAGTGAGGAAGCGGTTCACTGAACTTTTCCTCCGTGTAGAGTCGGTCATCGCTACAAAACAATTGGTCTTTTTTGCCATTCCTGATATTTCATCCTGCAAGGTCGTGCTAATGCGCGTAATATGCAAATCTTTTGACATAATCTCTATTAATCAATATTGGAATTTTGAACATCTCCATATCTTTACATAATCGCGCAGTTCCTGTTCGGTCATGCTGCATATTTTTACAAATTCCGTTCTGTTAGCTGTTTCCGTATTTTTATTGTCGAACCATGATGTGCGCGGGTGGAACAGGTGAAACAGGGGACCTTCCGTGCGCGGCACGTCGAATCCGAGTATTTCCATGCGCTTCACCCTTTCAAGGTCTTCCACACCCCAGCCGTAAATATGTTCGTTTTCTCCTCCGAATTTCAGGTATTCGTCCTTGTTTACCAAAAAAGCGCCGCCAACCGAACAGGTGCCGAATCCCTGCGGAAATTTTTCAATGTTTTCCATCAGGAACGATACGGAGCGATGGTTTCGGTACTGTTCACTTGTGTCCGGCGACAGCGTCAAAAATCTTCCGTCGTATGGATAACTTATCATGCAGCCGTTTTGTATGTCTGAGACGGATTTGAGAATTTGAGGAAGCGGAACGATAACGTCCGTATCCCAAATGCCTGCAATTGTGGTTTTTGCCAGCGACAGCAGCATGTTCCTGTATTTTGTCAGGTAGAATATCGGGTCGTGATCTTCTACAAAATAAGATGAGATAAAATTATCCCCGGCGTGTTCAAACCGGGATTGACTGTCGGCTTCCAGAATGATTGCGGAGGCATCCGGTATTTGCTTCAGATGTTCGATAAGCAGGTGAAGGTTTCTTTTCCTTTCCGGAGAATCAAGACGGACGGGAATTACAAATGTAACGGCGTTTTCTTTTATTTGTCTCAGCCGGATTCTGTCCCGCCGTTTACCGTCGAGGATATTCCGGATAAGACCTTTGGCAAATCCGGCTTGATACAGATCCTCCATATCGTCGATGAACCGTTTGTCGGAAAAAAGATCGTCGGGATTTTCCCTGCCGGCAGCGTCCATTGCTTCGCATACAAGTTGCCTGTTTTTCAAAAGAATACAGTTGTCCGTTTTGTCCGAATCAGCGGAAATTCGCAGTTTCAGGTAGTGCAGCAAGCCGTACCAGTCCGTTTTGCTGTCTTTGGTGCGGTAATAAATGTCGTGGAAAGCTTTTCCGTCTATTTCGGAAAGTATGTCATCTTCATTTCCCTCAACAAAATTGTTGCGCAACAAGTATATTACGCTGCTGCCCGCCCGGTATATTCTGTCGGCGGTATGATCTTCGGGTTCAAGGTCGTGAAAAAATTTTTCCGGCAAATCATCCGCCCTTTTCAGGTATTTTTTGTTTCCTGTACTGCGGGCATGATGACAGTAAAAAAGGATCCGCCCAATATCGGAATACTCCAAACCAATATACTCGGATTTCAGTAAATATCCATATAATGTCGGTTCTCCGCTTTCGGTTACCGTCGTGTATGAGTATTTCCACGAGAGTTTGTGAAAATTCGTTTTCCTGCATATATTGTTGAATGTACCTGCATCAAACGGTTTATTCAAGATCGTTGCCGCATCAAAAATACTCGGCATGTAACAGTCGTTCCGGTCGATCATTTTTTTTATAGCCGGTATATTCTCATAAGCCAGGGCGGTAATGTAATCCGTCAGAAAATAATCCATGAGTTTGTTTTCTTTTTTCCAGTATTCATGTAAAAAAGCCCTCGTGAAATCAAAAAGCAGACCGTGTTTGCCGCCTCCTGTCAGGAATATGGTCCATTTTCCATCGGCAACATAAGTTAAATCCGGAACGGTTCTTACCGTGAAAAATTCGACACTCTTATCTTCACGCAGCGTGCCGGTCAGCAAAACTGTAGCGTCAATCCAATAACCGCCATATTCGTACAGCAGGTTCATCCTTAATATGTCGGAAAAATGGGTCACTGTTATGACGCCGCTGTTTACCTTTTCAATGACGCCGTCGGGAAGACGGACATATTCCGCATAATTTTCCTTCGTTACAAGTTTTACCGGATGGGAACCGGCTTTGCGACAAATTGACCTGTAGCAAATTTTTACAATGTCGGGCATGTTTGCTTCCCCCTGCCACCAGCAAACCCATACCGGCGATGTCCTTTCGATGAAAAAAATGTTGTCCGCAGCGTTTGAATCCCTGTATTTGCGGATAATATGAGCGTATTTCTTCTTTAAAATATCCATAATATACGCATGTTTCGTCCTTAATTCTTCCGTCCTCAGAAAGCCTGCATATATATTCCCGATAAAATCGGTCAGGTTTTTAATGCTTATCAGGTCATTGTTTGCCGTTTCAATGAGGCTGCTCATCAGGTTCAGATACCTTTCGTCCTTTTTTACAATTAATTCCATGACCTGATTGATATAATTCAATCTGATTTTCAATACGGTCTGTTGTATTTCCGTTTCTTCCGGACGGTTAAAAGGCATCTCATCCCGCCTGTAAATGCCAAGCGTTTGAGGGATGCCTGCAAACCGGAAGCCCTTCCCGATCATATCCGTCATCATTTTATAGTCTTCGGCAAAAGGATAATTTTTGTATTTGAGTTTTTTACGGTTGAAAAGTGTTCTCCCGAACATGATTGTGGAACAGGTTGAACTGTTGCCGTATGCAAGCGAACACGCAATTTCGCTGTGTCCGGACGGGCATTTTTCCACCGTTTCCGCGTTCCCGTCAAATTGTATCCAGCCCGTGGAGACGTCCGTCAGGAAATGTGTTTCCATAAATTCATACTGTATGGCCAGTCTGTCGGGAACCATCGTTCCGCAGGCGTCCATGCGCGCAATATAGTTGCCTTTTGCCTGCGAAATGCCGGTATTCAACGCACCGGCAAGACTGTCCGCATGCAAAACAGGCCTGATGCGGCTGTCGCTGTACGATTCGACGATGGACACGCTTTCGTCATCAGAACCGCAGTCCACGATAATAAATTCAAAATCTTCAAACGTTTGCGACAGTACGCTGTCCATCGATTGGCGCAGGTGTTTACCCGCATTATACACCGGCATAACAACGCTTATTGCAGGCTTCTCCGTTTGTTTTTCCATATTATCAGGTTTTATTTTTTTGCAAATTATTATTTTGTTGATACAAAGAACCGTATAATGACAGCATGTTGTCGCGGAAAACCTCCGACGAATATTTTTCCAGATATCTTTTCCTTGCATTTTCTCCCCACTGTTTTGCGCTTTCGGGATGTTGCAGCATATACAGTAGCTTTTCCGCAAGCAAATCAGGGTCTATTTCTACCCTGTCCGGATGTTCGATTACCGGGACTTTCAACCCGTTTACTCCGTCTTCCACGATTTCATTCAGTCCCGATGTGGCGGCAGCTACAACAGGCAACCCGTGCATCATCATTTCCGTTGCCACATAACCAAACGGCTCGTAAAGGGATGGAACAGCGCCGACATCAGACAGCCGGTACAGTTCATACAGCCTTGACCGGTCCACCATGCCGGTAAAAATAATCCTGGAACAGGCATTGCCGGCTTCTTTCATATATCCGTCGAAATTACCGTTGCCGGCGATAATCATACGGCAGTCCGGTAACTGCTCCGTTATTCTGCGAAATGCCCGGATCAGGAATGTCACTCCCTTAATATCGTCGAGCCGTCCGGCAAAAATGATGATTTTTTCATGGACGGGGATTAACAGGTTACGGCGCAATGATTCCCTGTCGCATGTCGATGTGTCCGGACTGTCGCTCAAACCGTTCGGTACAAGGCTGATATTATCTCCCGTAACATGATAAAATTTGTCCAGGGCTGCTCTCATGTGATGCGACAATACTGCGATTCTGTCAACGGAAAGACACATCTCTTTTTCTCTCTCAATATCTTTGGCTACACTGTTCTCAAAGCCATCCCTCTGTTCTTCGGGCCTGGACAAAATATCAGCCAGACGGCTCAGGTTTCCCGACAGGCTGAATCCCCAGCCGGTGTAATGGATTGTGAAAAGCACCCTGCACGTGAAAGCCCGTTTGAGTTCATTCACCAGGGGCCTTCCCTGCCAGTAATTCAGGTGGAAAATCAGGTTTTCCCTGTCCGTGATATGTAATTGTAACAGGTAAACCACATTGCGGTAATAGGATTCGTTGGCCTGTTGGCCGGTTCCCCTGTCAGGTATTCCCGGCGCCGGGATATACCACTGTTTGAATCCGTCCGTTTCTTCTGTTTCCATCTGTGGCTTATCCGACCGCAGGTATACCACGCATACATTGACGGCGCTGTTTTTCAATGCTGCGCTCAATGCCCGGATATATGTTCCGATACCGTAAACCGAGGCGCGACTGGATTCGTTGAAAAGGTACAGGTTGAACATGTCAGAATAAATTTAGCCATAAAGTTTCGTCCCTGTGGAGAGCAGTCAGGTACAGTAATCCTTCTCCGGCAAGTCCTTTCAGCAGTCCCGGCTCGGGGGCCGCGTTTTTGGACGGCTGTTCCGGATCCGGCTGTTGCGTTGCCTTTTCCAGTATTCCGGTAATTTCATCGTCCGTATGGATGCCGAAATATTTCCGGCACAAATACAGCCGCGCCATATTTTCGACGGAAGTATGGCCCAAACGGGGAAACAGTTTTTGAGCATTGGGATGTTTTATGTTTTCCCACTCCCTGCACTTTTGCAGTAAGCCGGCGGATTTTTCAGCATGTTCGGGCAACGCCGATACATCATTCAGAAAACAGTATATATCAGCCTGTTCCGCGTCATTCAATGATCCTTTTTTCATTTTTCTTTCTATTTCCCGCAGGATATGAACAAGCGCCCTGTTCAGACGGCCGGAGCCGGTACGTACATTTCCCTGCAGGCGGTAAACGAAATAGCGTCCCCAACCTGAAAGGCCGTCTGCAAGAGTCAGGTCGGCAGGCGTTTCATGCATGACCAGACGATACATGCGGCGGTCAAAATCAACGAAAACATTGTTGTTGCCGGGACTCAGGAAATCCTGACGGATAAGATATTCCATCCCCGCGCCGATTCCGGCGATTCCCAGTTCGTAATCGGATAACATTCCTGCATGCAGGTCGGACTGTATTGCCGTAATCAGGTCGGCTGCGTATTCTTCAAACAGATCGTTGCCGGTATGCTTCGCATAATGGAAAAA
>JAISCL010000174.1 GCA_031265585.1 Tannerella sp.
GCTCCGCGAACGAAACATATATGGTTTCGGAAGAATATTAAACTCAATACCGTATCCGACGGCGCCTTTATACATGTCGCCTCGCTCGGACATCACGAGCTTTATATCAACGGCAAAAAAGCCGACAACAGCGTACTTGCTCCTGCCTTGACGAATTTCCAAAAACGCCTCTTTTATGTAACTTACGACGTCTCCAAATTACTCAAACGGGGAGACAATACGGTTGCGGTCTGGTTTGCGCCCGGCTGGGCAAGTTATGACAGTTTCAACCTTACGCCTCTTTTACGGGTAAAAGCTACCGGTTTAGACGCCGCAAATCAGAATATTACTCTCAATTCGGATACGTCGTGGCGTTGCGCCGTCAGCAACAGTGAAGATGTTGTGGAAGTTTTCATACACCATAATAACGGCGGCGAAATCGTGGATGCGCGCAGTGAAAATCCAGACTGGAACAAACCCGATTTTGACGACTCCCAGTGGAAAAACACCGTAGCGCAAAACTGCGACGTTGAACTCGTTTCGCAGGACATTCTGCCCTCGCGCATTATTGAAACGATTTCAGCAAAGAAAATTACTGATCTCGGCGATGGCAAATACAAAATTGATTTCGGCAAGAACTTCACCGGCTGGCTGAACATCAGGTTTCGCGGACTTTCTGCCGGTGATACGGTTACGATCGGTTCTGCCGACGACGAGAAAACAATGTGCGATTTCAATATCCGTAACTTCTTCGTCTCGTCCGGCAAAGACGGCGAGACATTTCAAAACCGCTTCAATTATGTTGCGGGGCGTTATGCGAATCTCGAAGGCTTGAAGCAGCCTCCCGTTTTGGAAGATTACACCGCTTACGCCGTGAGTACCGATTTGAAGCGGACGGGTCATTTCACAAGTTCCAACGACCTGTTCAACAAAATTTACGAAACGGATATATGGACATTTTTCGCGAACACGCAGGAAGGCTACACTTCGGACTGTCCGCACCGGGAGCGTTGCGGTTACGGAGAAGTTGCGACGGCATGTTCCTGGGGACTTGGCCTTCCGAATCTTGACGCGGGCGCGTATTATCGCAAAGTCGTACGCGACTGGTGCGACGTCCAGACGGAAGACGGCTGGGGACGGCACACCGCTCCGCAACCGAACGACGTTCATTACGGCGGCGCAATGTGGAGCAGCGCCGGAATGAATGTCGCACAGCATCACTATCAGCATTATGGCGACAGGGAAATTATTGAAACAGTTTATCCGACCGCGAAACGCTGGCTCGAATTTCTTCACGCGAATACAAAAGACGGCTTGCTTGAACAATACCACAAACAAAACAAAGGCAATCATTTTCTCGGCGACTGGCTCGCTCCGTATTCCCGCAAGGAAAGTGGCAATTCCGTTCAGGCGGTTTATTTCAACAATTGTGTTTACGCGATGAATCTGGAAACATTTGTTCAGTTCGCGAAATTGCTCGGCAAAGACGACGATGTCGCGTTGTACGGAGAGCGGCTCGAGCAGCTTCGTTCTGCTATTCATTCAAAATTTTACGACAGGGAACATGCAAGATATTGCGACGGTACGCAGGTGCAAAACGCTTTCGCGCTGCTGACCGGAGTAACTGTCGAAAGCGAGTGCGCGAAGGTTGCGGCGTATATTCATGACGATTTGAACGGCGAACACCCGTATTTTGACATGGGCAGTTCAGGCTTGACCGTCCTGTTGAAATATCTTGTTGCGCATCCCGAAGAGGGCGAAACAACGGCGAAGATTATGAACAGAACAACATTTCCCGGTTACGGATATTTCATTGATCAGGGCGAGAGTACGTGGCCTGAAGACTGGAAGGTTAACGTATCAAGCAAGATTCATACCTGCTACACAGGCGTTGCAGGATGGTTTACCAAAGGGCTTTGCGGCATCCAGCCCGGGAGCGACGGATACAGGCATTTCACTCTCAAGCCCTTCATTGTTGCCGAAGTCGATTTTGCCGAAGCCTCGGTGGCTTCTCCTTATGGCGACATCGTCAGCCGCTGGGAACGGAAAGCCAGCGAAATAATCCTGTCGGTAACGGTTCCGCCAAACACTTCGGCGACGGTGTATATTCCCGCTTCTCCATCCGGACAAATCACCGAAAACGGCCATCCGCTGAATGTCGTCGATGGCGTTGTTCCGAAAGGCGCAGAGAATGGCTATGTTGTGGTCGAGGTGGCGTCGGGGAAATATGAGTTTGTCGCGGAATATAAGGCAGAAAATATGAACAATAAACGCAATTAGAATTATAATATAATGAGAACATTATTGTTACTGGTTTTCTTTGGTATTGTCTGGCTTCCGCTCCGTTCACAAATTGCGGACAGGGAAACCTATTTGAAGGATATCAAAGTTGAATTAACTAAAAAATGGCCTGAAAACAGAACGCTTAATATGGTGTTTCACGGCCACAGCGTACCTGCGGGATATTTCAGAACGCCGGACGTCCGAACCCTGCAGGCATATCCGCAATTAGTGTTGCAGGCGGTGAAGGAGGTTTATCCTTATGCCGCAGTCAATGCCATCACCACGGCGATCGGGGGAGAAAACTCCGAACAGGGAGCCAGGCGTTTTCGAGAGGAAGTGTTAACGCACCGTCCGGACGTGGTATTCATTGACTATGCCTTAAACGACCGCGGTATAGGTCTTGAACGTGCCGGAGCGGCATGGGAAACGATGATAGAAGAAGCAATTAGCGCCAATGTCAAAGTTATCCTGCTGACGGCAACGCCCGACACTTCCGTCAATATCCTTGACGGGCAGACCGCGCTTGCACAACATGCAGGTCAAATTCGCGAACTGGCTGAGAAATATCACACAGGGTTTATAGACAGTTATGCAGCGTTTCGCGAAAAGAAAATAAACGGCGAAGACATAGTCGAATACATGAGTCAAATCAATCATCCGAACGAAAAAGGACATCGCTTAGTCCGCGATTCTATCATCCCCTGGCTGATGAATGAACAGGAAACAGCAAAAATCCACAGCCTGCCTGCTCAAAGATGAATGCTATGCTGTGCGCAGGATGGTTTTGTGTATTCCCTGACGGGACTCTCGTAGCGCGGATTAAATGCACGACTTTTTCGCTCTTTACTCATATTTCTTTGCACTAAAATCCCTCAAATATACATATATTATCTTATATCACAAGTTATTGAGGATTTTTCAGCAGACCCCAATTAAACACAAGTTTTATATGACGCAGGTGTTGAAAGACATATACTCCGATGCCGAACTTGCTGCCTGCTTAGGTTTCAAAGGCGGGACGATGTTGATGTTTTTCTATGAGCTGCAGCGCTTTTCGGTTGATTTGGACTTTAATCTGTTGCAGCCTGAAAAAAATGAAACTGTCTATCGGAAGATTCGCAAAATCGCTCTGAAATACGGCAAAATAGATGATGAGGCGTTAAAATTCTTCGGCGGAATTGTGGTGCTTGATTATGGAAAAGAGGAACGAAAACTGAAAATTGAATTTTCAAATCGACAGGACAACAGCGAGTACGGTATTAGCAATTTATTGGGAATCAACATGAAAACAATGTGTTTGAGAGATATGTTTTCGCACAAGCTTTGCGCTTTACTTGATAGACGCAGTGTTGTCAACCGTGATATTTTTGACTGCTGGTTTTTTATGAGCAAACAAACGCCGCTTAACCCGGCAATTATTGAACGAAGAATGGAAAAATCCTTATCAAACTATTTACAGGATTGTATCGACACAATAGAAAATCTGCCGAAAAAAAGTTTGCTGAATGGTTTGGGAGAGTTAGTTAATCCCGAATTAAAAACATTTATCCGGAATAAGCTTCGCACCGAAACAATTACACTTTTAAAGTTTTACAAAGAATTTCCAAACAATTGAAATATGAAAAATCTCATCCACCGCTACATCTGGCTTATAGATACCATTTCCCGTGCAGACAAAATCACGTTCGGGGAAATCAGCGCAAAGTGGCGCACCGAAATGAGCGAAGGCAACGAACTCGCTTTGCGTACTTTCCACAATCACCGGATTGCAATCGAAGACCTGTTCGGCATCAATATTGAATGTGATAAAAATAACGGCTATGTCTATTACATCGAAAACAAAGATGACATGGAACAGGGCGGCATGCGTAAATGGCTGCTTGACACTTTTGCCGTTAATAATTTGATTAACGAATCCCATAAATTGAAACAGCGTATCCTGTTTGAGGAAATTCCTTCCGGGCAACATTTTCTGACGCCGGTGATCGAAGCCATGCGCGACAGCTTGACGGTCGAAATCACTTACCGGAGTTTCTGGCACGATAAGCCAAGTACCTTTG
This sequence comes from Tannerella sp., assembly GCA_031265585.1. Lineage (GTDB taxonomy): Bacteria > Bacteroidota > Bacteroidia > Bacteroidales > Tannerellaceae > Tannerella. The sequence continues at coordinate 4,323 of JAISCL010000174.1, forward strand.
AATTGGAGCCGTATTGCGTAAAAGTGTTCCGACAGCGCTGGTATTTACTGGCATTTAATCCGCATTACAAGGCGTTGCGGATTTATGCATTAGACAGAATTTCGGAATTGCGCACCGTCGACAAACCGTTCAGCCTGCCGAAAGATTTCGATGCAAAAACATACTTTGAACATAATTTCGGCATCACCGTCAATGAAATCGTTCGGCCCTGCACCGTGAAAATAAAGGCATTCGGAAACAAACGGAGCTATCTGCGAACCTTGCCCCTGCACCACTCACAGGAAGAAATTGAAACAGCAGACGGATACGGCATTTTCAGCTATTACGTTTCCCCCACTTTCGATTTCCGGCAGGAAATTTTATCGCATGGCGATGAGGTAGAAGTCGTTTCACCGGACTGGTTTCGCAGCGAAATAAAGGATGTCGTGCAAAAAATCAACGAATTATACAAACCGTCAGACAGGTGATCTCTGTTTAAGTTCGCCGAAACGTTCCGTCATCAGGTTTTCCCCGCCATCCAGCCGAGGCTCTCCTGCTGTATCCTGTACAGGCGGGCGAACAGTCCGTTTTGTGCGATCAGTTCGTCGCCGGCGCCTTCTTCGACGAGGCGGCCGCTGTCCAGAACGGCTATTTTGTCCGTACCCAGAACGGTGCGCAGGCGGTGGGCGATGATGACGACCGTCCGGCCTTTCACCAGTTCGGAGATGGCTTCCTGAATCAGCGCTTCGTTTTCGGGATCAAGCGAAGCCGTTGCCTCGTCGAGCAGGACGATAGGCGCGTTCTTCAGCAGGGCGCGGGCAATGGATATGCGCTGGCGTTCGCCGCCGGAAAGTGTGGAGCCGTTTTCGCCGACGGGGGTTTCGTAGCCCTTCGGCATACGGCGGATAAAGCCGTCGCAGCGCGCCATCCTTGCCGCGGCATGGACTTCTTCGTCCGATGCATCCTGCCGTCCGATGCGGATGTTGTTCATCACCGTGTCGTTGAACAGTAGCACGTCCTGAAAGACAAAACTCATGTAACTCATCAGCCGTTCGGGGTCGATGTCGCGGATGTTCCTGCCGCCGATGCGGATCTCGCCCGACTTTACGTCCCAGAAACGGGCGATCAGGCGGGTGACGGTGCTTTTGCCGCTGCCGGAGGGTCCGACAAGGGCGGTCACGCTGTTTTGCGGAATGGTCAGGCTGAGGTTTTTTATCACGTCGCTTTCGCGATAGGCGAAGGTAACGTTTTCCAGTTCAATATTGAAATCCGGTAACGTGACCGTTTCGTCGCCCGTCATGACCGGCTCGCTGCGGAGCTGCTGCATGCGCCGGGTGGAAATGAGCATGTAGAAAAACTCCGGCAGCAGTGTGAGGATCACGATCAGCGGAGAGTAGATTTTCACGCTGACAATCACGAATGTCAGGAACTTGACGACATCGAATCCACCGTCCGTCAGCAAAAGGACGCCCGTGAGCACGACAAGGCCGATGCCTGCCTGCATGATCATCATCGCCAGTGTGATGAAAGCGCCCGTAAGTCCTTCGAACTTAATCGCGTTCCGCATCATGCCGTGCAAAGCGTCCCGCAGGGATTCTGACTTTTCGCCCGACAGCCCGAAGGCTTTCACCACCTTGATGCCCTCCAGATATTCCTGAATCCGGTCGGACACATTCAGCTTTGCCTGTACGTGCTTTTCACCCAGCTTCGCCTGCAATTTGCGGCTGAACAGAATCAGACCGAACGATACGGGCAGGGTGATAAACAGGGCGAGCGAGAGCCGCCAGTCGTAGAAGGCAAGCAGTGCGCAGGCAAGCGTAATGGTGATGATATTGGCAAACAGTCCCGGCGCGACGTGGCTCATGACATGCTCGACGGACGTGCAGTCCGCCATGATGTTCGTCGTCAGTTCCGACAGGTCTTTGCTGTTGAAGAAGCTTATCGGCAGCCGGCGGATGCGTTCGGCGACGTCCAGGCGGATTTTTTCCGATTCGCTGTAAGCCGTCACGTAAGTTTTGCGGTACTCGTTACGGTAGGCGAAAAAGTAAAGCGCCGCGGCAACGGTTCCGCAGCCCAGCCACAGCCAGAGTTTTGCCGTATCCGGCGGTTCGCCGCTCATCAGAGGGTTGAGCAGGGTGACGACAAGCTGTATCATCACGATAAACGGCAGCAGCAGCGTAAGGTTGGAAATCACCACCGCAGCAACCGCCCGCCTGAAATCGCGGTATCCTTCGTCGGACAGGCCCAGCAGTTTTTTAGGAGTAGAAATAAATGACATATAATGTGCTAATTTGAAATTTAAAAAAATGTTTTTGCCAAAACCTGAATGCAGGCTTTCATGAAATCAACCTGTTTTGCCAAAACTTGCAGGCGGGTTTTTGTTCCATATCCCTTCATCTTTTTCATGACAAACCTCCTTCTTTTGCCAGCGTCCAGTTCATGGCGCTGGTGTATTGCTCCCACAGACGATTGTACCGTCCGCCGGAGCGGATCAGATCGTCGTGCCGGCCCTCCTCCGACAGGCGTCCGCTGTCAATTACGACAATCCTGTCCGCCGCGCGTACCGTGGACAGGCGGTGCGCGATGATGATCACGGTTTTATTGCGCATCAGTTCCTCGAAAGCCTGCTGGATTTTCTGCTCGTTTTCCGGGTCGGCAAAAGCCGTTGCCTCGTCGAGCACGAGGATGGGCGCGTTCTTGAGGATTGCCCGCGCAATGACAACGCGCTGCCGTTCGCCGCCGGAAAGGTGTACGTTTTTCGTGCCGGCAACCGTGTCGTAACCGTCCGGCAACTGCATGATAAACTCGTGGCACTGCGCCGCCTTCGCCGCGACAACGGCGGCTTCGCGGCCGGCGTTTTTGTTTCCGACAAGGATATTATCCATGATGCTCTGTTTAAAAAGGAAGACGTCCTGGAAGACGAAGCCAACGATGCTCATCAGGTAATTGCTGCTCATGTCGCGTACGTCCACGCCGCCGATTTTGACCGCGCCGCCCGTCACGTCGTAAAAGCGCGGTATCAGGTGCGCCAGCGTGGATTTTCCGCTGCCGGAAGGCCCGACCAGCGCCGTCAGCTCGCCCTGCCGCGCCGTGAAGCTGACGTCCGAAACGGCAACAGCCTCTCCTTCGCCATTATACGTAAAGGTAACGTTTTCAAAGGAAACGGAATATTCGTCTGTCGTCCGGGGCCGGGCGGCTTCCGCAAGCGGCTGGACGTCGAGGATCCTGTCCATGCGCCCGATGCCGTCGGCAATCTGCTTGCCGGTCTGCGATACGTACAGGAGCTTGGTGAACGGCGTGGCGAGCGACAGGGAAAAGACAAGGTAGAAAACTGCCGCCATCGCAAACGCGGGATAGTCCGTCACGCTTCCGGACAGCAGGATAATGACCGGAATCAGGAACAGGTAAACATGGTTGATGATCAACAGGAATAGCGCCATGTTCGTGCGGAAAGCCAGCGTGTATTCGAGCACGAACTTCCCGTAGTTGCGGATAATCTCATGAAACCGCCGGAAGGAGAAAATCGTCCGGTTGAAGGCTTTCAGGACCGATATGCCGCGCACGTATTCCACTGCCGCGCTGTTCATCTCCTCCAGCGAGTCCTGGTATTTCCGGATAAAGGTCTGCGCGTTTTGACTGCCGAAAGCCGCCCCCTGAATCGCGTAGCTCAGAAGAACTGGCACAAAGCTCGCCAGTCCTAGCCGCCAGTCGAACCGGAAGAGTATCGCCAGCGCAACCAGCGGCATGGCGAACGACCCGACAAGGTCGGGAAGCTGATGCGCGATGAAGCCTTCCAGCTTTTCGATGTTCTCGTCCACGATTTTGCGCAGCTTGCCGGTCGCGTTCCCGGTGTGGAAACCCAGCGGCAGCGAGGCGATGTGCCGCGTAAAATCCAGCTTGAGGCGGTAAAGCGTGGTGAATGCGGCTACGTGCGAGCACATCAGCGCGAAGAAATTCAGCAGGATTGCCGCCACCGCGCCGCCACAGGCCAGCCACCCAAGCCGCGCCATGTACGCGCGGTCAAGCGTATTCAAATCCGCGAAGTGCAAGACCAGCTCGCGGATAATGCCGTAAATGGCAATAAACGGCGTGAACGACGCCACGACGCTCAGCGCCGACAACGCACACGAAGCAATGACGAGCGTTTTCTTCATCGTCGCCAGTTCCCACAACCGCGCCATGCCCTGCTCGCGGGGCTTCGCTGCTTTTTGTGCATCCATGTTGATAATGTTTTTAAATTATGAAGTTGCAAAGATATGAACAGTAAACGTCGCCGTCAATCCTCATTTGTTGGTATTTTTGAAGAAGAAACCCCCTATAAGCGGGTAGAAAAACGGTAAGATGGCCGACGAGCGGTAGCATTGTTTATTTTGTTGTATTTCAGGAGGAGTTTTTATGTCCCTCTTTCGAAACCGGTTTACACGTTTTTGAGGATGGACGGGATGAGATTCCGGAAATTCATTTATCTTTGCAGTTGAAAACAGTTAAAACATAAAGAAAATGAATCGCAGTTTAACCATAGAAGTCATTGATCAGAATGCCGTTATCCTTTTAGAGGGAATGGAACATCTGAAGTTGATCAAGGTATTTCGGGATGTTCCGAAGCAAGTCGACTGGGTAAAGAAGTACAAAGGCGCAATGTCCCGTCAGCCGGTTGAGGAGATAGAGCGGCAACTGGATGAACTAAGAAACGATTGGGAATGAACGGTATTCTTCTTGACACCAATACGGTCATTTATTATCTTCAGCACCAGTTTCCGGCAGAAGCGATGAATTTTGTAGATAATTTACTTGACAGTGCAGATCCATGTCTCTCTGTTATTACTGAAATAGAATTGCTTTGCTGGAAAGCTGCAACTCTGCAAGACATCAAGTTGCTTCAGGATTTTATTGACGATTCGACAGTCATTGAACTGGAAAAATCAATAAAGCTCAAAGCTATCGAAATCAGAAGACAGCACAAAATAAAATTGCCGGATACGATCATCGCAGCCACAGCATTGACTTACAATATTCCTTTAATTACGAGAAATGTTGTAGATTTTAAAGACATTGCAGGCATCGTTCTGCAAAATCCATGGGATTACGCATAGCCTGCAACCCTCCGTGAGCAACATTAAACAAATATCAAAGAACGTTTTGCATCCCCGTGAGCGCAACGCCTGCCGAGTGACGGCTCACGTTATTCCCACTCCGACTGTCAGCCTGCTGCGCAGCAACCGTCACTTCCTCCTAAATGAGCCGGTTCAATCGGTAGGATTTCAAACCCGTTTATGAAAGCTTTATTCATTAACGTTTCAATATTTCCGGACAATTTGAGCTTTTGCAGGCTCATTTTAATGGTTATCTCCCAAGAACTTGCAATGCTGACGGCGAGACGGTTCCCGCTATCGTCCATCGTTCGTACGCGAGCGGGCAATTGTTCATCAGCTTCAAAAAACCAAATAAAAGACTGTGTGTCTATCAATAATTTCATCACATACAGTCTTTAAAATCTTCCAGCGGTGCGTTAAAATCATCGCTCATCCATGTAACCATACCTTTCATGCAGCCGAAGAAAGGCTTTTTAGGTTTCTCTGCCTGATATTTCTGCAGCAAAAACTCAATATAATCCGATAGTTCAAGCTGTACTTTCGATGGATGCCGGTGTATCTTTTCATACATCAACCCTGTTGCCCGGTCTCCCGGTATAAATGTATTCACATCTGTATCCTTTAGAATATTTAATGCAAAAATAGGTCTAAAATACCATACTGCAGATATTTTGCCGGCCTTAACCGGTTTTCGTTGCTTCAGGCTTTTTCACCTGCGGGCTAATCCATATAATCCAGTATGATTTTCATTTATTCACACAACATATTACTTTTGCCACACTTGCCGTATTTCATCCATCATGTCATCGTCGGTCAGCGGCACATCCTGCGGTGCGTTGTCTATGAGCCATCGCAGCAGGTCGCCGTTTGACTGTACCTGCCAGCCGTTAGTTGCCGATAGTTGTCTTAATTTCCGGACTGTACATCTGCATGTCA
>JAISCL010000200.1 GCA_031265585.1 Tannerella sp.
TCCAGTGAGTTCATGCTTGATTCCTGAATACCCCGTCCGGGAACTACGGCGTCCCAGCGCTCCCAGATGGTGGTTGCGCCTACGTTTATCGGGAAAATCCATGAGGGGAAACGTTCTGATTCGAGCAGGCGGTAAGCGATATCCGTACGTCCGTAATTAACCAGTTCCTGCATCAACATGGGGGTAGTGATGAAGCCTGTCGAAATCCGGTAGTCGTATTCTTCGATACATTTCAGTAGATGGGCAAATGCCTTGTCGCGCAGGTTTTGCGGAAGCAGGCCAAAGTGGAGGGCAAGCGCGTAAGTTCCCTGCGTATTTCCTTCGATATAGCCGTCGTCTCTGACATACAGGCCCTTTATTTTCGCTCGTATCTTGCCTGCCAATTTTCCGTAATGCAGTGCGTCGGTTTCGTATCCAAGCGTATGGGCGATATCCGACAGCGTTTGAGCGGCATAGGCAAAAAAGGCTGTAGCGAAAAGGTCGTCGTTGATGCTTCCGCGTGTTGTACTGTAAGTCGGGTCGGGTGGATTGGCAATCGTATTGGCATTCAGCCAGTCGTTATTGTGGTTATGGCGTACTTTCCATATCAGGCCCGGATTTTCCCTTTCCGTGGCGTCTACATGTTTTTTCATGGCGACGTAGAGTTCCCTGATGGCGCGGACGTCGTTATAATTCTGATACATCTTCCAGGGTATCAGCAGGGCGCCTTCCGCCCATCCGGGAGCGCCGATCCACCCATCCCAGAAATTCTCATGAGCCAGCGAGGGTATCATGGAGAAAAACTGTCCGTTGCAGGCATTCTCATTCAGGTCGTGAGCGTACTTTGTATAAAAAGCCGCCATATCCATATTGAACATGCTGCTTTGACAGAAAATGAGGATGTCTCCTACCGCTCCCGTACGTTCGTCGCGCGAAGGGTTGTCGTGGATAATACTGTACATATTGTTGCGCTGTGTCCACACGATGTTCTGATACAACTGGTTCAGTTTCGGGTTTGAACATTCAAAAGCGCCTGCCAGCGCTGGGTCGGAAGAGACTGCTTTGGCGGAAATCATGTCTGCCGTTAGCGGAGCATCCAGCCCCGAAACTTCGGCATACTGAAAACCATGGTATGTGAAGGAGGGGTCGAAATAATCGTCGCCTCCCGAAAGGATAAACGTGTCTACAGCCAGGGCATATCCAAGACTTTCGGTGTAAAGGCTGCCGTCGTCCTTGAGCCACTCGCCATGCCTGACGGTAATGATACCGCCCTCTTTTCCTTTTACTTTAAGTGCGCAATGACCGGCGATATTCTGTCCGAAATTGACGATATACGTTCCATCATACCCGTTGATTTCCGTCGGTTTCAGTTCCTTGTGTACACGTATCGGCTCGTTTTTCTGGGCTACCAGATTACGGTTTACCGTATTGTCTTCGTATGCATTCTCCCATGCCGAATCGTCGAAACCGGGACGGTTCCATCCCTGAATGATTTTACGGGCGTCGATCGTCTGTCCCGTAAAATTGTCGGCACGCCGGATATAGCCGTCGGTATTGATTTTCCATGTGCCGTCGGTGGCAAACATATCGCTGCTACCGTCGTCGTAAACTACCGCCAATTGAGCAATCAGGCGGCGGTCGGGGGCATAAAAGCCGCGATGGGGGAAAGAATGCATCCACTTTATTCCTCCCATCCGCCCGAGGCACCAGCCGTCGGCAAGTGTGGCGGCAAGTACGTTTTCTCCCTTTCCGAGTTGCTCGCTAAGGTCGAAAGCCTGGTATTGCACATGGTCGGAATAATTCGTCCACTCCGGCGCCTGTAGCTGGTTGCCGATACGGTTTCCGTTCAGCCATATTTCGTAGTAACCCAGCGCCGAAACGTACAGGAATGCCTGCTTCGGCTGTTTGTTTACGGCAAACGATTTACGAAGCAAAGGCGAAGGGGCATAGGGAGGATTCGCCCAGTAATTCACGTCGAAATCCGCTGATTTATACTGTTCCGCTACATACGATTTGTAATGTCTCAAAGCCGTATCCGGTTTATCGCCTATCCATCGCGCCTGCCATTCAAACGGCTGCATGATTCCGCTTACCCAATAGGCAGGCTCGCTCCATCCAGACTCTCCAAGATTGCTCCATATCTTTATTTTCCACCAGTAGCGTTGCATACTTTTCAGGTATGCTCCTTCGTAAACTACCTGTATGGATTGGTTTGAAGATACCTTGCCGCTATTCCAGACGTCTCCCTGATTGGCCGCCAGCTTTTCGGGCGAAGACGCTACCAGTATCTGATAGGCTTTTTGTACCTGGTTTTTAGGCGCATCATGGGCCTGTTCTATTTTCCAAGACAGGCGCGGCTGCACTACATCCATCCCAAGCGGATTGACTAAATATTCACATGTCAGCCCAGTAGGATAAACCTTTTTTTGCAGCGACGGCGCTGAGTGACATAACGTATGCACGACAAGCATGCTAAGCAATGGGATTAAATACTTAAATCGATTCATATTCGTATGCGGTTTTCTACTCATTTGCTATTGGAAACATACTAATCCTGAATTTTGTGCATCCATACGGAATCAGTGTAATGTCTACCGTTTCGTCTATGTTCACTTCTTCTTCGGGCAAGGGCAGCAGATGCGTTGGTTGCCAGTTGAATGTACCGGCTTTGAGTGTCAGCCTTACCGGAGCATCCTCTATTTGCCAACTCCAGGGGGAGGGCATTTCAGAACGTTCGATCCGGACGTCGTCTTCGCTGCCGGAAATCAGGGCATAATTCCATTTTGCGCCGGGGGCCTGCCTGTTCGGAGCGATGTCCTTCACCGCCAGGGCAAAGAGCAACGGGCCGCAGGAAACCGTCCGGTACGGGCTGTTTATGTCCGTTTTGTGAGGCAATATCCTGTGTGCGCTATTTCCTTTTTTGAAATAATCTTCTTGTGGATAGGGCGTTTCGCGGCCGTCACGAACGTCTACATGCATCGGGAAATGCAACTCAATCCGGTCGCCTTCCGACCATTTCCTGTTTATTGTGATAAAACCGTCTGTCTGATCTGTATTTACCAATTCGCCATTCAGCTTTACTTCCGGCTTCCGGCACCAGGCCGGGATACGCAGGTGAAGGGGGAAAGTACAGTCCCGGGCCGGCCGGACAGTCATTCGTACCGTTTCTTCAAACGGATAGTTGGCATCGCTGGTGATTTCGACCGGAACGCCGTTTCCAACAGCGGTCTTGACGGTGCATGGCCCGTAAAGCGTGGCGGCAAGCCCCTTGTCTGCCGTACTCATCCACATATGCATGACGTAATTCGGTATCACGCGGTTCAGGTTTCCTACACAGCATAGCACATCATGCCCCGTGTTTTTAAATGTATAAGCTCCTTCGCCGGGATGTCCGGGCCACTCCGAAGGCATACGTTCTTCGATGCGGTTGGGCGACTGATAGTAAATCATCGTTTGAAATTGACGGTCTACCGGTGCGGGGCCGGCATTGAAAAACACTTTTTCGATACGGTCGCCCCACTGGCCATCGCCGGTGACTTCGAACATCTGTTGGTACGTCCACGCCGAGCAGGCCACATTGCATGTTTCGGTATTGCGCGTGGCGCCGATTCCCGCCACATGTTCCTCCGATGATATGATATCGTAAGGCAGCAGGTAGTTCTGGTCAAGCCATGCCAGAAAGTTTTGCGCCGCCTGAAGCATCGGACGCTGGCCGGTGACGGGATACATCATGGCCGGGATACGCAGGTTTTCGTATGTGATAACGCCATGAGCGTTATTGAAATCGTTTTGATTCCAGCGCCTGACCGTTTCGGCGGTGAGGCTGTCGCAGGCAATCCGCAGGATAGCATCAAGCACGTCGCGGTTGCCGCTCAGTTCATACACGGCAAGCATGGGGTCGATATTGGTGCATCCGCTCACTACATCGCCCATATACCAGGGCACCGGCTGCACGTCAAAGTGGCTGTACACCCTGACCAGCGCTTCCAGAATGCGTGCATCACCCGTAGCTTCGTACCAGGCCACCAATGCGCGTCCCATATGCGAATGCGCCCAATTGTTGAACGTATTGTTTTTGAAATCCAAATCATCCTGCCAGTAAACAAACGATTTCCCACCGTTCAGTACGCCGCTGACAACCATCTCGAGCCGGTCGCTCACTTTGCGGATTAGCGCACTGTCATTGAGCAGGTAAGCCAACCGGACGGCGCCGTCGAGCCAGTAAGAACATTGCTCCAGCGGCCAGCCGGTCCCCGTTTTGGGGTCAACCCCCGTCGCCTCAAAACCGACGCCTTTCCACGCCATCCCGTACGTAATGCTCCACTCGTCCAGATGGCCGGTGATACCGTCGGCAGCAGCGGTTGCCCAGTCTTTTATCCACCCTTGCGGCTGAACAGAACCTGCCGGAAGCGGAATAAAAACGGGTTTGACCCGGATAGAAGTATCAGAAAGGATAAAATCGCGCCGGCCAAGCATGACCTTGTCACGCCGCTCAAGCGCATAATCCGAATCGCACGCAAATACGGCAATCAGGAGAAAAAGAGGCAACAAACTGTTTTTCATATTCAAAACTGTGGTTTATATAGAATGTATAACAATATATCTCAGCTAATTAATATTCCGGTTCTTCGTATTTCCTTGAGAAAGCCCGCATAATCTTCCTGCGGAACAATTACGTGGGGCTCTATTCGCATATCCACTTTTTCCGTTAATCTCCATATCAACGGAATAACATCAAAATAATCGCCTACCCAGTTCCTGACAACCAAAGCAACGTCTATATCACTATCAGCATCCGGATTACCTTTGGCGTACGAACCGAAAAGATAGACCTGCTCTATCTGCATCGGAAATTTGCTCTGTTTGACCAAAGCAAAATAATCTCTTACTTTACCGATAATATCCTGTTTTTCGTCCATAGCTGTAATTTCCCTGTGTTTTCAACAATCTGTTTACACTTTTCTTTTGTAAGCGACGCATCAATACGACTCTTGTATTCGGGATACCGTGCTTCTATTTGAAGCGGTATAATTTCGAGTCTGCCACTTGCAAATCGCGGTCGGACAAATCCGTCCAATACTGTATTTTTTCTTCTTTTGTCATAAAAAGCCCATTCGATATACAAATATAGTGAATTTTTTTTAAATAAAACCACGATATGGTAATTTTATCTCCCTACTCAAGGAGAATAAACTTACTGCTTCCACCTTCCACCATAGCAGGCAAACCCTTTTCCGGAGCGGGAAGCGGGGTGAAACGTGCTCCTTTCACCCTTGAAATGTCTTTCCACCGGAGAGATGAGAGAAGAGGACTGTTCGAAGACATCAGATGCCGGGCATGTATAATTTTATGGTTTTGTACACACTAATTTCGTCTCGTTGTGCCATTCTTTTTGACCGCTCACCCGGGTGGCCGGACCCGTTCACCCAGGTGAGCGGATCCGTTCACGAGGGTGAGCGGGTCCGGCCACCTGGGTGAGCGGTCAAAAATGTGGTGAGCAAAGCAATAAATCATCGGATACAAACAACTAAAACAATGAGGTGGACTGACGAAGGCAATCTCCCCAACCTCGTAAGCGTCTCCGCGATCCCCTCTTGTGTGTGCATTTGTTGTATAATATCTTTGCGGGCGTAATTATAAAAGTAGAATACGATGTATGCCAATCCCCTGTTTCCGGAAGTCGTCTCGTCCTATAAGGAGCGTTATCAATCCGGAGTTCGTGAGAGTTTTCTTAGTTATTGCCGTCGCTGGCATGTTGCCTATCCAAGTGTAGCAACATGGATGCGGCGGCGTGGAATGAGTGTTGCTTCGCTTCGTCTGGAAGCGTTGTTGGA